>NZ_JBFSUV010000048.1:0-44841 GCF_041467515.1 Vibrio sp. 10N.247.311.12 | reverse complement strand
CCCGTAGAGGACTTTCACCTCCTAGATCAACGCCATGCTCGGCGCACAACAAAAATGTCAGCGTATTATACGCTGACATTTTTATTTATCCGGAGGCGGCTAGCTTACAGATATTTCTCAATCGGTAGCAATTGCAAAAAGCCTGACTGCATTCGTTCCCACTTACCCGTTTCTGGTTCGCTGTCCCAGCTTTGATCGCCTGAATACCAATACACATCACCGTCTTCCAGTTCCAAACGCCAGCTATTATCGTCACTCATTGCTTGTTCAATAGTTTTTGCTAACATTTCAGCAATCTCTTTATTCTCGATGATCAAAACCGATTCCGTATTGAGGTAGGTAGAACGCAAATTGAAGTTAAATGAGCCGATGCTCGCGATGCTGCGGTCAAATACGACTGACTTTGCGTGCAAGCCATAGGCCGTCTCAGGCGCACATTTAGACGCGTCTTGAGTCGATGCTTCACACAGCTTAGATTCTGGTTTTAGCTCAAACAGGTCGATACCATGCTCCAACATATCGTAACGTCTACCCGCATAAGCGGAGTGATTGGTCACCAGATCATTAGACGCCATAGAGTTCGTTAGCGCTTTTATCTCAACGCCCTTGTTATTCAATACCTGCCACTCTTCAAGCTGACCATCATCGAATACAAGGTAAGCCGATTCCAATAAGATCTCTTGTTTCGATTCGCTCGCTAACTTACCTAGAAGAATCGCGGTCGCTTTTGGTTCATCAGTATTATCGGAGTCATCAGGGACGGGTTGATCATAAACAAAACGCGCATTCACCCAAGTCATCTCACCAACCACCTCTTTCAGTAAACTATCAGCAGCCTTACGATCTAATGGTAATTCAGGATAATTTTGATAATGCGGAACGACAATATTATCTATCTTCGAGAGATCAGGTTGTTCGTCATCACCCAGCATATCGACAGGGTAAGACCAACGGCTGTTCCAGTATTCAACAAAACTGGTTTGGATGGTGTTAACTACCGAGCCCATGACTAATACATCGCGGTCTCGGAAATTGATTTCATCAGAAAGGTCAAAGTATTCATCACCGATATTACGGCCACCCACCACAGACAAAGTACCATCTACGGTAAACGACTTATTGTGCATACGGCGATTTAAGCGAGAAAAGTCACCGACAAAGCTCAGCCATTTACTGAAGCCACGGCGTGTTGGCGTTGGATTGAAGATACGAATCTCGACGTTAGGGTGCGCATCCAGTGCCGACAGCAAACCTTCACGTTCGTTGAGGTTGATATCATCCAGCATTACGCGAACCTTCACACCGCGCTCGGCCGCTGCTAATAAACGGCTAGCGAGATAGCTGCCCGATTCGTCAGAGTTCCAGATGTAATATTGAATGTCGATGGTGTGCTCGGCACTTTCGACCAGCGCTAATCGCTGTGCCAAGGCATCCCAACCAGACTCTTGCAGACGAACCGCAGTGGTGCCTTGCTCTAAAGCTTCAGGCTGAAATTCATTGGTTAGAACCGATAAAGAACTAGGTGCAGGAGAGGTTGGCGGTTCTGTTGGATGATCGATGCCTTCAGGAAGTGAAGAACACCCACCTAAAACGGCGATTAAGATTAACGTTAAACTGATGCGTTGGAGCACAGGCATGTATCTGACTTCCTTTTCACGATGGCGTCTTTAGAAACTTTCCGTACAGCTTTTCAATGAACAAGCTATTCCGATCTATTCATTGATTATTACTGCTAAAGCCTGAAATTTATAGGTAATTATCCAGTATAAATTTAAAGGTCGGTAAATTGGCCCACAAATCACTTAAGTTGGGTGAGTGCCAAACAGTATAAACTCAGCGGCTTTTCGACCATGTCAATGGTGAGCTCTATTCGGTCTGGGTGATGCTTCACCATTGTTTGGAGATCTAGTTTCACCGCTTGATTTCACACTAACAGGCGTGTCGACTTACTTATATGAGATTGTGCAAACGCATTACTTACGTAAGCGCTAAAGCTGTTGTTGATCTAAGGGCATGTAAGGATCAACACCGAAAACATTGTTCACGCTACGTACCCTTTATCGTCTCTCATTCTTGATGGTAGCTGGATATTATGAAGCTCTTGGTCGATCGCACTGGTGAACAGCTTTTAGAAATTCTGGAAGAGTCAGGAGATAAACTAACAGTTCAATTCATTAGTAATGAAGGCAATCGAATAGGTAAACCATTCCAAGATAACTTGAGTGGATTATTCCTCGCGGGTTGGAAGCCTCGCACCACTTCAACCGCCATCGGATTAGAACGCTTTAAGCAAGGCAAACTTGAAGATCCCAAAGTGAGTTTCGCATTGCACCAGCTCTATCCACTGGGTCGAGACGTAAAATTACCTTCTGGAGATATCGCCACAATCGCGAGTTACGCCAATACCCATGCCGATGGCTACTATATGTCTGTGCGCCTCAACGATGAATTAACCCGACTCAAGATTACACCCGATTGGGAACTGCAACCTTCCACTCAAAGATTGGCTCTGCCTTATTACCCAGCCCCAAGAACTAAAGAAGAGCTCGACAACATTGACGATTTTGATGCGTGGGCGGGCGGCTTCTAAATACTCCTCACCTACGCCTAGTAGCACATAATGCCCAAGTTATTATCAATTATTTTTTGACAATAATTCAAATGTAGCACTGTTTATCGTTTCAAATATTCCCACTATTATTTATCCATCGACACAGACTGCAGCTCAATGAACAAAGAGTGGCACTGTAAACACAGACAAATCACCATTTCGGTGAAAAATAATATAGGTACGAACATGACTCAACTAACTATCGTCGCAAACATCGTCGCTAACGAAGACAAAATTGAATTGGTTAAAGCAGAGCTGCTAAAGCTGATTGATATTACTCGCGCTGAAGAAGGCTGTATCAACTACGACCTTCACCAAGACAATGAAAACCCAGCACATTTCACTTTCTACGAAAACTGGACATCACGTGAACTTTGGCAAACACACATGGGTAATACCCACCTTGCTGAATACATGGCAGCAACGGAAGGCAGTGTTACGTCATTTACACTTAACGAGATGACTAAGATCGCTTAAGTACAATTTCAGTAGTCTGTTACTAGAAAGCACACTGACAAGCTATCGAGTTCGATTTGAAAGCCCCGCAGCACGCCAGCGGGGCTTTTTTCATTTAAGCGGATATCGTCGGTCTGCCTTAGTTAGAGCTTCAAACGGGGCTGAATAAAATCGATAAACGCTGAGATACGTTTAGAGACCGATGACGACTTGTAGTAAACCGCATTCACTCGCTCTCGATCTGTATTCGCAAGTTTGTCTTGTTCCAGAATAGGGATTAGACGCCCTGCTGCCATATCTTCCTGCACCATAAACCCCGATAAACAAGCTATCCCATTTCCAGCTAGTGCTAGTTGACGCACGGTTTCACCATTACTGGCTGTCACGGTAGGCGCGACATCACTTTGGTTTGGTAAAGGCCAATGGTTAAGCACTTTGTTACCCGCAAATCCCACAATTTGATGCGAGCTCAAATCTTCAGGCTTGGTGGGCAACCCACGCTTAGCGAGATAATCAGGTGACGCCACAATATGGAGTAAGCTTTTACCTAACGGTCGAGCGTGCAGTGTTGAATCGGACAGCTTACCGATTCGAATCGCAACATCAGTTCTCTTTTCGAGAAGATCAACGAAGCCTTCGTTGGAAGTGAGTTCCAACTCAATGTCTGGGTAAGCCTCTTTGAATGACTGCACCAACGGCACTAGCTGATGGAATACGAATGGACTGGCGGCATCGACTCTTAAACGACCTTTTGGCAACTCTCCGCGCGACACGATTTCTTCTTCCGCGCTCTGAATCATCTGTAATCCCACCCTGACTGAATCGACAAACTGCCGTCCTTCCTCCGTCAATTCCACGCGTCTCGTTGTTCGGTTGAATATTGAGACGCCGAGTTGCGACTCAACCTTACTCACCGAGCGAGACACCTTGGCGACCTGCACATCCAGCGCCTCTGCCGCCGCAGAAAAACCACCAGCATCGACAACGGTGAGTACCATTTCTAAATCATCTGAACGGGTTAACATGAGGCTCCTTCGCTATCTTCATTTTGTTTAATGTCATCTCGTTTGTGCTCATCACAGCTCAAATCACGGTGTCTTTTCGATCTCATCAGCTTAATCCAATGATCGGCTAACCCTCCAATTATTGCAAATACCACAAAGGTTATTTGTTAATGATGGCATTTTTCACAAATATATTTTGCTAGATAATCCTCGCCATCAAACGAAGCGCTCCTATTGCAGTCACAAGCTGCCCCATTTTATCGCGCTCGGTACTTAACAAAGAACAGTAAGAGAGATGATTATGCCACTAGCATTACTTGCATTGACGCTCAGCGCCTTTGCCATCGGAACCACAGAATTTGTCATCGTAGGCTTGATTCCTACCATGGCGAGCGACTTGAATGTATCTCTGCCATCAGCAGGTTTATTAGTCAGTTTATACGCGCTTGGCGTTGCTATTGGCGCACCAGTATTAACGGCATTAACCGGCAAATGGAATCGTAAATCGGTGTTGCTGACCGTGATGGCATTGTTTGTCATTGGTAACTTATTGGCGTGGCAAGCTCCAGGCTATAACACGCTGATCGCCGCACGAATTTTGACTGGCCTTGCCCATGGTGTGTTCTTCTCGATTGGGTCGACCATCGCGACAGGTTTGGTTTCAAAAGATAAAGCAGCCAGTGCCATTGCGATCATGTTTACAGGTTTAACGGTTGCATTGGTAACCGGCGTACCACTGGGCACTTATATCGGCCAAACCTTTGGCTGGCAAGCGACCTTCTTGATCGTTGCTCTGCTTGGCCTTATTGCTCTTATCGGTAGTGCTATCTTGGTTCCAAGCAACCTTAAGCAACCACCTGCGGCGAAGATTTCGGCACAACTAAAGGTTCTAACTCAACCACGCTTACTGTTGGTTTACGCTATCACAGCACTAGGTTATGGCGGTACGTTCACAGCGTTTACGTTCCTTGCTCCAATACTGGAAAATGTATCAGGGTTTGATTCGAGCTCTATCAGTCTCATCATGTTGGTTTACGGTGTGTCAGTGGCGGTAGGTAACATCTGGGGCGGAAAAATGGCCGACAAGATGGGCCCGATTAAAGCGTTGACCGTTATCTTCTCTGGTTTAGCCGCAGTACTGGTGGTATTCAACTTTACCGCAGTAAACCCTTACGCAGCTGTTGCTACCATTTTGGTTTGGGGTGCATTCGCATTCGGTAACGTTCCGGGGCTACAAGTGTATGTTGTGAAACTGGCTGAGAAATACACACCAGACGCAGTCGATGTCGCTTCTGGGTTGAACATTGCAGCCTTCAACGTCGGTATCGCATTAGGCTCATGGGGCGGTGGTTTGATTGTCGCGAAATCTGGATTAATGAACACCCCTTGGGTAGGTGCTGTGATCGTTTTGATCGCTCTTGTTCTGACTCGATTCAGTGGTGCGTTAGATAAAAAGCAAGCACAACAAGCTGTTCCATCTAGCATCTAGCATCTAGCAAGAATAGAAAAAACAAAGCCCGAACCTAGGTTCGGGCTTTATCAATTCAATCTGATTATTACTCGTTATCGATCGCTTTCAGCACTTTACATGGATTACCGACGGCAACCACATTGGCTGGGATGTCCTTGGTCACCACACTGCCTGCGCCAATCACGCTGTTTTCGCCAATAGTGACACCGGGGCAGATAATTACACCACCGCCAAGCCAAACATTATCGCCAACATTAATCGGTGTGCCAAACTCAACACCCTCTTCAACTCGGCCTTTCACATCAAGTGGATGACCTGCGGTCAGGATTTGAACGTTCGGACCAAGTAGCACATTGTCGCCAATAGTCACTTCAGCCACATCCAAAATCACGCAGTTAAAGTTAGCGTAGAAGTTCTTGCCCAGCTTGATGTTCGAGCCGTAGTCACAACGAAATGGAGGTTCTAGATGCGCGTTTTCACAGCCCGGAATGAGCTCTTGCGTTGCCGCTTCCCATTCAGGTGTGTCAGGAATACTGTTATTGAGTTTTTGAAGCACCTTACGACATTCGATTCGAGCTGAATAAAGCTCTTTATCCCAAGCCTGATAGGGTTCGCCTGCTAGCATTTTTTGTTTTTCTGTTTTCACGTTACTTACCTGTTCTCACATCACTTAGCTATTTTCATATTACTTAGCTAGTTTCACATTACTTAACTAATGCTGGTCAATTCATCGACCAAAAACGCAATATCGCATATCTAAATAACAGTGAATAAGGAGTGTTTGAGCTTGGTTTAAGAGATGCGCAGCTCATCACTTTTTGTAGGTAACATATGAAATTCGAACAGTGCTAATTTAGCTTCGCTATCGAATCACGTAGCACCAAACTGCCGGTGGTATTGATGGTGGTCGCTTGCTCTGTTTCACCGACAATTTGCAGGATCGCCTTTTGCGTCATTTGCTCTAATGGCACACTGACAGACGTTAAGCTTGGCGTTAAAAACGCCCCCACTTTGCTGTTATCAAAGCCGACGATCGAAACATCTTGAGGCAATGAGTACCCAAGTTCGGTTAACGCCTTAATCGCACCAATCGCCATATCATCGTTTTCAGACAAGATAGCAGTGAATGTGGTTCTGCTTTTTGCCAAAGCCTGAGCCGCGTGATAACCGCTCTCCATCGTCCAATCACCTTGAACAACGTTGGACTCATCCAATGCAACACCCTGTTTAGTTAGCACATCTTGATAGGCTTGGTAACGCAGCTCATCGGTCGAAGAACCGGCTTTACCACGAATCACTGCAATATCGGTATGACCCTGCTCGATGATGTGTTCAACCATCAAACAAGCGCTCTGATAATGGTCGGTGGTAATAGCATGATTGGGCTTCGACGGCATTTCTCGGTTGAGTACCAGAATCGGAGTGTCAGTGCTTTCGATGATCTGAGCTATCTCGCTTTCGGTTAAACATTGCGGATAGATGATGATGCCCGCGCACTTCATATCCAGCAGGAAATTGATCGCCTTTCTTTCGTCTTCAGCGCTGTGTTTGCCATCGGTGATCACCAATTGGTGATTCGACTTTTCGCTATAAGAAGCCGCGTGATACATCAAGGAAGAGAAGTAAGGGCCATTGAACAACTCATTGGTAATTACAAAGCCGATGAAATTGGTCTTCTTGGTCGCCAATTGCTGAGCCAACAAGTTCGGTCGATAACCTGTTTCTTGAATCGCATCAAATACCTTTTTCACCACATCTGGGCGCACGATGTTCTTGCCATTTAAGACACGAGAAACGGTCGATTTAGATACGCCTGCGCGGTTTGCGACATCAAGCATGGTTACCATTCGCTTCTTTTCCTTTATAAAAAATTAGCCGACATAGGCCGACTAATTCATTGCAAAATGACAGCTCACAGTTCACATAACTGCGCTGGGGAATGCATTCTAAATAGTGGCACCGTTAGATGCAATCACACCTTTATACCACTCGAAAGACTTCTTGCGCTTGCGTTCTAGTGAGCCAGATTGATCGTTGTGCTTATCTACGTAAATGAATCCGTAGCGTTTTTTCATCTCGCCCGTGGTGAACGAAACTAAGTCGATACAGCCCCAAGGGGTGTAACCCATCAAATCAACACCATCAATCGCAACGGCTTTTTTCATCTCTTTGATGTGGTCGCCAAGGTAAGCGATACGGTAGTCGTCATTAATGCTGCCATCTTCTTCAATGGTATCAACAGCGCCAAAACCGTTCTCAACGATGAACAATGGCACTTCATAACGTTCATACAGAGACGCTAAACAGAAACGCAAACCGGTTGGGTCAATTGGCCAGCCCCAATCGCTAGACTGGATAAACGGGTTATCGACCGAGTTTTCATGACCGCCGTCCATCGCTTCTTCAGTCGATTGGTGAGAAGAAGAATCCAAGGTATTAGACATGTAGTAGCTAAAGCCTAAGTAATCAGCCTTGCCTTCTTTTAGGATCTGCTCATCTTCGGGCTGCATCTCAATATTGAAGCCTTTGATTGCCCAGTCATGCTTAGCGTAATTTGGGTAATGACCACGCACCATTACATCCGAGAAGAAATAACGGTCACGCATCGCTTGCTGTGCCACCATGATGTCTTCTGGCTTTGAAGAACGAGGATAGAAAGGCACCATCGCACACATTGCGCCAATTTGAAGATTTGAATTGATCTCGTGACCTTTCTTAACCACCAACGCACTCGCAACAAACTGATGGTGAACCGCTTGATACATCGCCTCTTGCGGCTTTTCGCATTGTGGAAACTTCACGCCTGAGCATAACCAACCGAAAATATCTGCCGAGGTGTTCATCTGGTTGTTGATCTCGTTAAACGTCATCCAGTATTTCACTTTGTGTTGGTATCGTTCCATCACTGCAGTTGAATACTTAACGAAGAAGTCGATCACTTTGCGGTTCATCCAGCCGCCATATTCCTTAGCTAGATGGTAAGGCATTTCAAAGTGGCTCAGTGTTACCACAGGCTGAATGTCGTATTTCAACAGCTCGTCAAACAGATCATCGTAAAACGCTAAACCCGCTTCACACGGTTCAGCTTCATCGCCATTTGGGAAGATACGCGTCCACGCGATACTGGTACGGAAACACTTAAAGCCCATCTCAGCGAATAACTTAATGTCTTCTTTGTAGCGATGGTAGAAATCCACTGCGACTTGGTTAGGATAGTTTTCGCCATCAATCACGCCATCGGTGATTCGACGTTGTACACCATGAGCGCCCGCTGTTAATACATCAACAACACTGACACCTTTACCATTCGCATCCCAGCCGCCTTCTAGTTGATGCGCTGCTACTGCACCGCCCCATAAAAAATCGTTCGAAAATTCGTTGTTCATACCATTACTCACTACAAGTTATTCGTGAAAAAGATCAGAATTTGAGCTGCAATTACAACTCTGAAATCGATTTCAATAAAAGCAAAGATACAGATTGAAACCGGTTTCAGCAACAGTTAAAAGATCTTTTTTGATCGATCTAAAGACTAATCAACAGTCAGCATTACGATCAATGCTGTTCAAAATACTGATCATGCAGTGATTTGCCGGATAGGTCTTGAGTTCCCGGGTAGAACTGGACGAGTGTCTGATCGGCTAAAGTGAGGTGAATCCAACCCTCTTTGACTTTCAACCAGTTGGTGCCGTTGGTCTCATAGACGGCAGGAAACTTGCCCCAGCCAGACTCTGATACCTGCAGCTCTTGAAAGCGGTTAATCGGGGTTAGCTTATTGCTGTCGACGTTTGCGTCGGCATAGACTGATAAAGGCTCGATGGCATCATTTGGCTTAAACGTATAACAGCTCACAGAGGCTGAAGTTCGATCAAACCACTGGTAAGGTTGTGCGCCGATTAAATCGTAGACCGTGCAATCGTTAAATTGAATGGCCCACTCTTGGTGAGCTTTGAAACCAAGGTATCCAACGGGTTGGGATAGTTCAGGCTTCGGGTCAGCTTCTGGTTCATATACCGGTTCTGAGGTAGCACATCCCATCAGCCCAAGACTAAAAAGGAAAGTCAAAGCACGCTTCATCATTGTAATACCTCAGTTCCGTTAGTGAGTTAAAAGCTATTCAAGCTCCCTCCATTAAACGGTAAGTTCTAAGCGATTACCATCCGGATCGAGTACACAGCTCTCATAATAGCCATCGCCTGTTCTTCTTGGGCCATCTAAGCGCTCATAGCCGTCTTCGACCAAGCGACTTGTAAGTTCATCAACCGCTTGTTCCGAGCCTAATGAAATCGCCATATGAATGAAGCCCGTAAATTGATCATAGATGTCATCTTTCGATTCAGGCACCGAGTCCATTTCCATGATCTCTAAGCGACTTCCAGTTTCGAAAGAGAGGAAGTATGAAGAAAACCCTTTGGTCGGGTTGTGATATTTTACGTTGGATGTCGCGCCGAAATAATCTTCATAAAATCGCTTCAGTACTTCGAGTTGTTTGGTCCAAATTGCGATGTGTTCAATCTTCATTTTGTTTGCATAAGTTTGATGTCTAACGCTAGATTACTCATCAAATAAGGAACAATAAACAGAACGAAATTCATCGAAATTGTTCCTGATTAACGGGCTCGATTTTATGTCCATAACTGCACAGTATTGGCATCTATGTTTGTGGAATAGTTATCTTTCCTCCATAGTCAGGTTTTACACAATCTGAGATTCAAACTGTGAGCTTTTTAAAACTGATACTACTTGCGGCTATATGGGGAGGCTCGTTTCTTTTCATGAGAATGGCCGCCAATCCATTAGGGCCCGCAGTCTTAATTGAAGCGCGAGTTCTGTTTGCAGCACTTACTCTGCTTTTAGTTTCTTTCTATTTAAAAAAGAAGCTCTCTTTTCATGATCACGCAAAACACTTCTTCATTCTCGGCCTGTTTAACACCACACTTCCTTTTTTGCTTTTCGCTTATGCCGCGCAGACACTTAACGCCTCGACACTCGCCATCTTGAACTCTACCGCGCCAATATGGGCGGCAATCATTGGTGCAATATGGACCAAAACAGCACTCGAGGCGAAAGTTCTATTGGGACTTGGGATTGGGGTAACAGGAGTTGGCGTGTTAGTCGGTTGGGATGCGATGAACATTGGCCGTGAGGCTATGCTTCCTATCTTTGCAGCAGTGATGGCGGCCTTTAGCTACGGAATAGCGTCAAACTATACCAAACAAGCCCCTAAAGTTGAGGCATTCAACAATGCTCATGGCAGCATGTGGGCTGCGGTATTGCTGGTTTTGCCGTTTGTATTCTTTATTCCGATGAGAGAAACACCCGACGTTACGATCACTACATCGGTTGTCTTATTAGGCGCGGTATGTACTGGGTTAGCGTATCTACTTTACTTCAATCTCGTCTCTGAACTCGGCGCACCTTCAGCCCTGTCCGTGACCTTCATCATTCCGGTATTTGGTATTCTATGGGGTAACTTATTCTTAGATGAAGCAATTGGCATCAATACGATTGTTGGTTCAATTCTAGTTATCACCGGCACCATGTTGGTGACAGGAATGACGCCTTCTAAGATGATAGAGAGCGCCAAACAGAAACGAGCAGCAAGAGCGGCTCGTTAATCAGCCATATATTGCTGAATCTTGTTTCTCAGCCACTGATGAGCAGGGTTCAAATCGGTTCTTTTATGCCAAATCATGTATTGCTGCATCGGTAAGATTTCAAACGGCTGATCAAGGACTTGAAGCTGGAAGGATTCGGAAAATTGATTGGCAAAATCACGCGATGTACTGCCGACACAATCTGAGCCCGATACCAGCACACACATGGTCATCAGCGAGTCACACTCGGCACTCACTTTTCTCTGTTTCAGTGGCGACTTGGTAAAATAATCTGCCGTGTATAAACGGGTTCGACGCATTCTAAAAGTAACATGCTTTTCGTTGTAATATTGCTCTTGCGTCACAGAGCCATTGATTCTCGGATGCCCCTTTCGAGCTATCAGCACCAACTCATCTTCAATCATCGGCTGCTTCATGTAGCCGTTAACTTGCGGGTAATGGATATCAATCGCTAAATCAGCTTGTTGCATGCTCAAGCCTTGCAATAATTCTTCTTCGTTGTTCGGCACCATATTGAATTCAATCGAGATATTGCCCAACGTCTCATCTTGCTCGACGAGAGGTTGAAGCTTGGTTAATCCAATCTCATTCACCAGGATACGAAACACATGATGCTGCTGATTATCAAATGTCTTTAAAGTGCTTACTGCGCTGCTTATCCCTTCTAGAGCAGGCTCTACTCGGTCTGCCAATTGCACCGCAGCGTTAGTCGGAATAATCCCACGCCCTTCACGAATAAACAGGTCGGTATCAAGCTGAGATTGCAATCGCTTCAATGCCCCACTAACCCCAGGCTGAGTCATACCAAGCGATTCTGATGCAAGCGTGATCGACTTTAATCGATACACTTCTAAGAACACGCTCAATAGATTTAAATCCAACTTTTCCACGTCGCTCACCGTTACTCTCCCTGTCAATGTGGTCTTAATCAATCATAGGTCAGGATTCGTCTTCGTCGCCCAACCATCGCATGATTCAATACATAGCCAATCGTGATGTATTAAATAAAGCTTACTTTATTTGTTGCTATATGTCTTATTCCTATAATCGCCTCAACGAAACAAAATTCTGAAATGAAGAGGCTCTTATGACAACTTCTCGCACGTTCAAAAATGCATCACTGTTCCTGGCTATCTCGCTCGCATTCCCGGCAGTTGCAGCTAACCATGACCACGCACACTTCAGCGAAATTGGCGACCAAGGTGGCAAAAGCGCAACCGAGATGACGACCAAAGCAAACCAAGAGTTCGCAAAAACACTTAACTTTGCCGACACTCGCGCTTTCGACAATAACAACAAGGGCCTTATTGCTAGCTTCGACCAAGAGACGGGCGACATCATTCGCAATAGCTTTAACTTTATCGACCCAAGTGTGACGAATGCAGACCAAGCACCAGATTCAGTAAACCCTTCACTGTGGCGCCAAGCGGTATTGAACCAAGCAGCAGAAGGCTTATATGAAGTTGTTCCGGGTAAAGTTTACCAAGTTCGAGGCGCGGATTTAGCGTCTATCTCTTTCATTCGTAGTGACAACGGTTGGATCGCCTACGACGTTCTTCTGACCAAAGAATCAGCCGCCAAATCACTCGAATTCTTCAAGAACAATGTGCCTGATGGTGGTGAACTGCCCGTCGTTGCCATGATTTACTCTCACTCGCACGCTGATCACTTTGGTGGCGCAAGAGCAATCAAAGACGCATACCCAGATGTAAAAGTGTACGGTTCGAAAAACATTACTAAAGAGATCGTCGACGAAAACGTATTGGCGGGTAATGCAATGTCTCGTCGTACCGCTTATCAATATGGCGCAACGCTGAACCGACATGAACACGGTATTGTGGATGCAGCACTGTCGAAAGGTCTATCAACCGGTAGCATTACTTACGTACTGCCAGACTACGAGCTGAACCATAACGAAGAGATTGAAACTCTGGTTATCGACGGCCTAGAAATGCAATTCATGGATGCTTCAGGTACCGAAGCGGCCTCTGAAATGGTGACGTATATTCCAAGCATGAAAGCACTTTGGACTGGCGAGCTGACTTACCAAGGCATGCATAACCTGTACACGCTGCGTGGCGCTAAAGTACGTGACGGCTTGAAATGGTCTAAGAAGATCAACGAGATGTTAGTCACTTGGGGTGAAGATACTGAGGTGCTGTTTGCGTCTCACTCATCGCCAATCTGGGGCGAACAAGAGATCTCTGATTACCTAAAAATGCAGCGTGACGCTTACGGTTTTACTCATAACCAAACGCTTCGCTTAGCCAATAACGGTGTGGTTCTACAAGACATCGGGGACGAGATTTACAAGGTCATGCCAGACAGCATTCAACAGTCTTGGCACACCAACGGTTACCACGGTACTTACTCTCACAACGCTCGCGCTGTGTACAACATGTATCTTGGTTACTTCGACATGAACCCAGCTAACCTTAATCCATTACCAATCGAGCCAGAATCGGTGAAGTTTGTTGAGTACATGGGCGGCAGCGATGCTGTGATTGAAAAAGCGCAGCAAGATTTCCAAGAAGGTGAATACCGCTTCGTTGCAACAGCACTGAATAAGGTGATTCAAGCTGAGCCAGAGAACAAAGTTGCACGTGGCTTATTGGCAGATACATACGAGCAGTTGGGTTATCAATCAGAAGGTGCAGGTTGGAGAAACATCTACCTAACCGGCGCTCAAGAGCTTCGTATTGGCACACAACCGGGCGCACCGAAAACTGCATCTCCGGATGTGTTAGCGAACATGACGATTGAAAACCTACTCGATTACTTAGCCGTAAAAGTGGATTCGCTAAAAGCACAAGAAACACCATTTACATTGAATATTCAGTTGCCTGATGTAAAAGAGTTCTACTACGTTGAGATGTCTAACGGCAACCTGAACAACATCCAAGTATCAGAGCTGCAAGATGCGGATACGACACTGATCATCAATAAGTCTGACGTGTCTGACATCGTGCTTAAGAAAACAAGCCTTGGAAAACTGTTAGAAGACGGACAAGCAGGCGTGAAAGGTGATAAGACATCACTTAACAAACTGCTGTCTTCACTGACAGAAGCTGACACCTCTTTTGAGATTGTACCGCGCCCAAGTAAAGGCGAAGAAGTTGATGCAGAGCTATACCAAGATTCAGCGGTACACGCTCATTAAACGCCGGATACACTAAATAAAAACAACAGCAGTTAGCTAGAAAAACGTTCTATAAAGAACATAAAAACAAGCCCCTCCCTTTTGGTTGGGGCTTTCTTATTTGTTCTCAATGAGTGCTTCTTGAACGCTACTCTTACTGAAGCTGATAGCTACTCAGCTTGACCGTTTACGTCGCAATCCCAATAAGAAGGTGAACCATAATATTGAACAAAGTAATCGATAAATACGCGCACCTTTGGTGCAAGTAACTGAGCACTCGGGTATACCGCCCAGATAGCCGCCTCATCCTTTAAAGGGTAATCCGGCAACACCTCAACCAGCGAACCTTCCGCGAGCTGCTTGTATGCTATCCAACTCGCGCACATGGCAATGCCCAATCCATCGACACATACATCCCTTACCGCTTCACCGTGATCGACGCGGATAGCACCTAGGCTCTCTTCGAGTTTTCCGATATGAATACTGGCTACCGGAGGTGACAACCCACGCTCTTGTCCTGCTTGACCTATATTGTGCGTAGACGCGAGTCGCACAAACAATTTTAGATGTTCAATGTTCATCAATAATGGCTAGCCTGCGCTGAGTACACGCTGCTTATTGGCCGCAGCGGCACGGGGAATAATGTGAGTTTTAATATAGGCATTAAGCTTAAACCATGCAAAAGCGCCCGCTAAAACATTGGCGACTGTCGCAGCAATAACCGCATTGACCATGTCTCCGGTTATCGAGCCGATCCATAAAGCGGGAATGTAGAAAACAAACAAGCGTAGGAAAGAGACATTCAAAGCTTTACGCGGCACACCCAAGGCATTAAAGACCGACGCAACCAACATGCAAAGCCCAAGCGGCCCATAGCTGAACGGTATAAATAACAAGGTCACTTCAAACCAGCTGCGTATGCTTTGTTCTTCCGAGATAACAGGAATAATCCAGCCACTAAACAGCGCCAACAATGTTGCCATCACGGTGTGGAAAACCAATAAGAACTTCGCTGTTGTATTCAATAGCTCAGGGATTTTGCATCGCTGCTGCGCCCCTAGGTAACGACCAATCATAGGCGGGATAGACATCGTCAGAGCAAGAGAAAACACCAGCATAAAACTTTCAACACGGGCGAGTAAGCTCCAAAAAGCCATCTCATCGGTTCCGATTCTCGCAATCAATAGCATTGAGAAGAACGCGCTGACCGCAGGTAATATCTGATTCGCAGTGGTTGGCATTACCGTCTTGAATAACTCAAAACTGTAGCCTTTGATTCGGTTACTGCACGCGCCATTGAAGCCAAACCAACCTTTGCCGCGAGACTTGATTAGCATGTAGATTGCGCCGAAAGCGTAGCCAATGCTCGATGCGATCGCCGCCCCTGCGATGCCCATATCCAATCCAAAGATCAGAATAGGGTCGAGAATTAGGTTAATCACGCTGGCAGCCAAGAACATGCTGCCGGTTGTTTTGGTATCGCCATTGGCTCGATAAACGCAGGTGGCCAGATAAAGCACCGCCACCATCAATGCACTGAATAGCCACAACGGCCAGTACACATTAAAAATCAACAGCATGGATTGGTATTGAGCGTCAGAGACATCATTCACAAACGACGCAAAAACAGCATCGCTAAAAACAATCAGGCCTATGCAGATCAAAGCAATCACCAAGACACCGAACCCGACAGATAGTGAGGCAATTGAGGTGGATTTACGTTGTTCTTTTGCCCCTACCGCTTGAGAAATAATGGACGTTGCCGCGACACCGATTCCCACTTGAACACCGGTAAACGCCGCTTGGAATGGCAAGGTGATACCGTGAACCGCCAACTCATTCATCCCTAGCTGACCAATAAAGATCGAATCGACCAATTGCACCATCATGATCGCAAACACACCCAGCGTCAGTGGCAGCGTTTTCTCAATGATGGTTTTCAAAGTCGCGGATCTCATCTGCATAAGTCGGTTCACTCTTGTCTGTACCTTGGGGCTAATTACCTAGTTGAGCAGTATACGAAGCTAAATGAAAAGGATAAGAGCGCCAGACAAGGAATGAGTTTTTAGATTTCGTTGACAATCGAATTAGCAAGATACCTTCAACGTTAAAATATCCATCTAAGATACTGAATAAATTGAAATTATCAAACGCGCCAACACTCTTAATAATTCGTTAATAGTGTTTCGTTTAATGGTTAATTGTTGGTTCGAACATTCCTCGTTAGCCTGAATTTAGGTCGCATTCACACTGAATAGGCTGAAATGAAATCTCTCAGAAGGAATATGGAAATGGCATATCAAGGTTATACAACGTTTAAAGCTCAAGCCGAGAATGGAATTCTTACCGTCACTTTTGACTTCGGTACTGTGAATGTTCAAGGGCAAGAGACTTTGATGCTGACGAAGCCGAAGCACTCAAAGCGGAAGCTTATTGGTTGTATCAAGCTACGAGCAAAACTCCTGCGGTTAAGCGCTTCCAAATTGCCGATGAGCAAGGCCTAGAGCACGATATGGAAAACCAACGTAACTGGGAAACTCTGGTTATGAACGTTCAAGACATCAAATAACTCGGTCACTTCTCTTAATTTGGGTCAGTCACAAACTGACCCATTGTCTTACTTAATCGTTAAACGCCAACGGTTAACCACCAAGTGTTAAAATGGTCATTATTTGCCCCATAGACTCACATTTGAGTCTTCAGCTTGTGAGCCAAATGCAACTATGTGTCATTAATCTTTGTTATAACGTTGTTCAAACTATTTTTTGAAGGACGGAATATGCAAAAAATAATTCTGATCACAGGTGCCACGGATGGCATTGGTTTAGAGACTGCAAAAGCACTAACGCAGCAAGGGCACCATGTTCTAATTCATGGCCGCAACCCAGCTAAGGTCAATAAAGTCGTGACCGCTCTGTCTCGCCTGTCTAAGAATGCAATCATCGAAAGCTACATCGCAGACCTATCGACGCTCTCTGAAGTTGAGGCGCTCGTAACCCAAATCAAAAGCGATCACAAACGACTCGATATACTCATTAACAACGCAGGTGTGTATAAGGTGTCGGACATCACCACTCCAGACAATCTTGATGTACGTTTTGTCGTAAACACCATTGCGCCGTATCTCCTGACACAAAAGCTGCTTCCTCTTTTTGATGCGACAGGTCGTATCGTCAATCTATCTTCAGCAGCCCAAGCACCCGTCGATTTAGAGGCATTAATCAGCCCGAGTGCGGGTGAACTTGATGGTCCGGTTTACGCGCAAAGTAAGCTGGCGCTAACGATGTGGTCCATCGAATTAGCCAATACTCTTTTAGACAAAGGCACCGCAATTATCCCTGTAAACCCAGCCTCTTTCCTTGGCAGTAAATTAGTAAAAGATGCTTATGGCGTTGATGGAAACGACCTAGCGATTGGAGCCGATATTCTTTGTCGTGCTGCGCTCAGTGATGAGTTTGCCAACGCTTCTGGTAAATATTTTGATAATGATTCTGGGTTGTTCAAAGACCCGCACGCCGACGCATTAGACAACACTAAGAACCACAAGCTGGTGACAGTGCTTAATCAATTACTCGAAGAAAAGCTGTGCGTTACGCACTGATCATTAATTAGTAAAAAACGACCACTAACACTCCCCCCACACACGATCCAAGCCGCAGTTCTATCCATACAGACAAAGAACTGCGCGCTCTTTCGATTATTAAAATTTCTTTAATACTGATTCCCCGCTTTGCCCAATTATCACCCAAGATGCAGATTGCTAAACTTGCCCTCGTCGAAACAACACAGGCTACGGCCGAGGAGCATTTATGCGTTTTGAAGGTAAAGTTTATCGTCCTTGGATGGAAGCAGAGAGCGTACTCATCCAGACAACATTGGGGTGCAGTAACAACCAATGTACCTTCTGCACGATGTTTGATGATAAGCGTTTCAAAGTAAGAGATATCAAAGACATCTTTGAAGATATTGATGCGGCGAGAAAAATCTACCCGCATGTAGAGTCTATCTTTTTAGTCGATGGTAACGTAATGGCAATCCGAACCGAGATGCTGATTTCGATTCTGGATTACATCAAAATCACCTTTCCAGAGATCAAGAACATTTCTCTGTATTCAGGGTTCAATGACTTTCGCCGTAAGAGCTTGTCTGAATTAAAAGAGATTAAGTCGGCAGGTTTAAGCATGGCCTATTCCGGCTTGGAGTCCGGTGACCCAATTGTGCTTGAACGCATTCAAAAGCGCATGACGCGTGAGCATGCAATTGAAGGTATGAACTTAGCCCGTGAAGCAGACATCAAGGTGCTGGCTTCTTTCATCTTTGGCCTTGGCGGCAAAGAACGTTCTGTAGAGCATGCGATTAATACCACCAGCTTGCTGAACATCATGCAGCCAGATGCAATTGCACCGATGGCTTTAGCCGTTCAACCGGGGTCGGTGTTGGAAAAAGAAGTAAACCGTGGCGAGTTTGTTTTACCAACGCCATTGCAGATTCTGGAAGAAGAAAAATACTTGCTCGAAAACCTAGAAGATTTCGATTGCTACTACTGGGGCGACCACGGCAATAACATCTCACCAATGCGTGGCATGTTGCCTCAGGCTCGTAAGCCGTTTCTTGACAAGATAAATCAAGACATCGCGCATAACCCAATCACTAAGCAAAACGTCATTAAAACCTTTGCTTGGTAACGAGTAACCTCTACATCGTTTGAAGCAGCCACAAAAAGGGCCAGTATCAGCTGTCATTTTCTACTTATGTCGCTCTCTATCGAACTACCTGGAGCCGACCGCTCGGACTAATTCTGCGATTCCATCCCAATCACCCTTGTCCATTTTGTCTGTCGGTACCATCCAAGTTCCACCGCAGGCAACAACTGATTTCAGTGCTAAGTAAGACTCAACGTTCGCTGGGCTTACTCCGCCTGTCGGCATAAAGTTAACCGGATAAACAGCCGTCAACGCTTTCAACATAGCAACACCGCCAGATGGCTCTGCTGGGAAGAACTTTAGTGTCTTAAGCCCCATTTCCATTGCTTGTTCAACCAAGCTTGGGTTATTCACTCCAGGAACGATCGTAACCCCTCTTTGCTGACAGTATTTGACTGTGGTTGGATTCAAACCTGGGCTAACAATGAAATCAACACCCGCATCAATGGCAGTATCCACCTGATCTGTAGTCAGCACAGTACCTGCGCCAATCAGTAACTCAGGGTAGGCTTCACGCATCAAACGAATCGACTCTGCTGCCGCTTCTGTACGAAATGTCACTTCAGCACAAGGCAAACCATTTTCAACCAGCACTTTCGCCAGTGGTACAACCTGAGCAACGTCATTAATGGCGATCACCGGAACGATGCGAATATCTCTGAGTCGCTGTTCAATTGTTTTCATTGTTCATTTCTCTCATTATCAAACAGACAAATTAAGCCAAGTCGCTGCCGTTGCTTGCGATCACTTTTTTGTACCAGTGGAATGACTTTTTAGGAATACGATTTAACGTACCATTGCCTAGGTTGTCTCTGTCCACGTAGATAAACCCATAGCGCTTGCTCATCTCTCCGGTCGACGCCGCAACAAGATCGATACAACCCCAAGGTGTGTAACCCATCAATGGTACACCGTCTTCCATTGCTTCATGCATCGCAACAATGTGCTGACGAAGGTAATCAATGCGGTAATCATCGTTCACTTCTCCATTGTCATCCAAGGTATCACGAGCACCTAAGCCATTTTCTACCAAGAAAAGTGGTTTCTGGTAACGGTCATAGAGTGTGTTCATCGTAATTCGAAGACCTGTAGGGTCAATGACCCAGCCCCAATCACTTGCTGGAAGATGAGGGTTTTTGATGGACTTAACGACGTTCGCTGCACTCGTATTTCCTGCATTCATTTCAGCGGAAGCACAGCGTGAAGCGTAATAACTGAAAGAAATGAAATCGACGGTGTTCTTTAGAATCTCGAAATCTTCATCTTGTGTTTCAAGCACCACACCTTTGTTATCAAACACTTTTTGAGCATAAGATGGGTAGTAACCACGCGATTGAACATCAATAAAGAACAGGTTCTCGCGGTCTTTTTCCATAGCCATCAGCACATCTTCTGGCTTACATGAATATGGATAGAAGTTACCGCCCGCCAGCATACAACCCACTTGGTTTTGCTCATCAACTTCATGGGCAATCTTGGTTACCAAAGCGCTTGCTACTAGCTCATGGTGAGCTGCTTGGTACTTCACTTGATCGTGATTTTCGCCTTCCTGAAACAACAATCCAGCACCAGAAAACGGGCTCGCTAGTAAAATATTGATTTCGTTGAAAGTTAACCAGTATTTCACCAAGCCTTTGTAGTTTTCGAAACAGGTTCTCGCGTAACGGCTAAAGAACTCAATCATCTTACGATTACGCCACGAACCATACTCGTTGACCAAGTGCATAGGCACATCGAAATGGCACAAGGTAACGAGCGGCTCAATACCGTATTTCTTACACTCTTCAAAAACATCACGGTAAAAATCTAAGCCAGCTTGGTTCGGCTCTAGCTCGTCACCTTTTGGAAAGATTCGGCTCCAAGCGATGGATACGCGGAAGACTTTAAATCCCATCTCTGCCAGCAAGGCGATGTCTTCTTTGTAACGGTGATAAAAGTCTATCGCGTTATGGCTTGGGTAGAACTCGTCTTCGCTGAGCGTCACCTTATCAACCTGACCAAGCTTAATTGGCATGCGGTTCTCACCATAAGGGATCATATCTACGGTTGTTAGGCCTTTACCACCCGCTAAGTGAGCGCCTTCAGACTGGTTTGCAGCAATAGCGCCGCCCCATAAGAAATCTTCGGGAAATTGAATGTTTGACATCGAATACCTCGGAAACAATAAAAGTCACCTTACGCTGAAGTAAGGTGACTGAATAAATTAATCAATTCTAATTAAGACGCGGACACTACTGTCGGCTTGTCTTCTGCCTTACCAGCTTCTTTGTTTGCTGACTCTGAAGTTGCTTTCTCATCGGCATCATCTTCTGGAACATCTTCAAAGCCTAAAACTAGGGTTAGAACAAATGACAGAACAATAGACAATGCGATCAGACCGAACACCCAAACGATACTCATTGGGTCATTCACATCGAAGAACTGAACACTCGTAAACAAGCTTGGTGCTGCCATCGAGTGACTCGCAAGGCCACCCATGCCCGCTAATGCACCTACGATAAAACCAGTAATCATTGTTGCGATAAGTGGACGTTTCAGACGAACAAGCACGCCGTACAATGCAGGCTCAGAGATACCGGCGAAGATAGCTGAAGCACCTGCGGCTAATGATGTCTGCTTTAGTGCGCTGTTTTTGGTTTTGTAAGCAACAGCCAGACACGCACCACCCATACCGAGGTTGGCACCGATTTCTGAAGGCATAACCATACCTTCACGACCCGTCTCAGCAATGGTTTGAATAATCGTTGGAGTAAATACACGGTGCATACCAGTAAGAACAAGTAGAGGCCACAGTGCGCCCATGATAGCAACCGACAACCAACCTAATGTGTCATGAATTGTGTAAACAAGCGCTGAAAGTGCAGTACCAACCCAAATACCAAATGGACCGATAAGTACGATAGCAACCGGAGCTGCAATCAATACGATAAGCATAGGTTTCAGGAAGTTTTTAGTCACAGCAGGGGTAATGCTATCTACCCAACGTTCTATGTAAGAAAGAGCCCAAGTCATCACAAGTACAGGAATAACCGTGTAGGTGTATTTCACTGACGTGATTGGGATACCGAAGAAATCAACGTGCTTGCCTTCTGCTGCTTGCGCCATCAATTCCATAAAGTTCGGGTGGATTAAGACACCGGCAATCGCAATGGAAAGAGACATATTGGTCTTGAATTTGATCGATGCGGAAGCGGCAACCATAACCGGTAGGAAGAAGAAGGCGCCATCGCCAATCGCTTTCAAGATAATCAAGGTAGGTGCATTTGGCTCAACCCAGCCCAGCATCTCAAGTACCATGGCGAGCAGTTTGACCATTGAAGCGCCAATGATTGCTGGGATAAGAGGCGACATGGTACCAACCAGTGCGTCCAACATTTTCGCACCAATTGACTTAGCCGTTAGCTTCTCTTTTTTAGCAGGAACCTCTGACTCAGATACAGTGGATAGCTCACAAAGCGCCATCACTTCTTTGTATGCATACGATACCTCGTTACCAATGATAACTTGTACTTTGTCTCCATTATCAACAACACCCATCACACCTTTCAGTGCTTTTAGCTTGTTAATATCGACGCCATCTTGGCTGTGTAAAACGAATCGTAGTCGAGTCATGCAGTGTGTTAGGGCAGCCACATTTGTCTTGCCCCCAAGATGCTCAACAACAGATTTCGCAATTGCGCGGTAATCGTTGGCCATTTTATCCCCCAAAGATCTCTTTCCAGTGATTTTTAAACGCGAATATAGTGAGATGTGACTAATTTTCCGTCAGTAGGATGCAAAAACAATCACAATTGTTGTGAATTGTTGTTTTGTGTCCTTCATCACACTTCCTTAAGTTACCGGTAACATGTTACCGGTAACGATTATAAGATAAAGCCATATTTACAAGCGATGTTCAAAATTGAGATCACGCGCAAATTTGTTAAGAGGATTGAGTTATGGCTGGTAGTAGTGTCATCGTCATGGGTGTCAGTGCTTGTGGGAAAAGCACGATAGGCGAGCAGTTGGCAAAAAAACTTGGGCGTAAGTTCATTGATGGTGACGACCTTCATCCTCGAGCAAACATTCAAAAAATGGCGTCAGGCCAACCTCTTAATGATGATGATCGCGTTCCATGGCTGGAACGCGTTCGTGATGCAGCGTACAGCCTAGAAAGTAAAAATGAGCACGGCATTATTGTGTGTTCTGCGTTGAAGAAGAAGTACCGCGACCAAATTCGCGAAGGGAACAAAAACCTCACCTTTCTCTTTTTAGATGGCAACATTGACCTGATCTTGCATCGAATGCGTCAGCGCCAAGGCCACTTCATGAAAGAGAACATGATTAAAAGCCAGTTCGAAACATTAGAAAGACCCGATCACGAGCCAGATACGGTTGTCATAAGCATTGATGGCGATATTGATGACGTTGTGGACTGTGCTGCGATTGTGCTTTCAATGACTGATGAGGCAGAAACAGCATGACCCTTCCAACCATCCAAGCGGTGACTCAACGATTAATTGAACGAAGCAAAGAGACTCATGAAGCGTTTCTAAACCGAACTCAACATCAAGCCTCTGCAGGCAAAGGTGGCAAAGGGCTTTCTTGCGGCAACTTGGCTCACGCTGTCGCAGCTTCTTGTTCCGATGAGAAACGCTCGATTCTTGATCTCACTAAATCTAATGTGGCGTTAATCAGCTCTTACAACGATATGTTAAGCGCCCACCAGCCGTATCAACACTATCCAGATCAGATCAAAAAGGCGTTAGCTAAGTTCGGCCACACCTCTCAAGTAGCGGGCTGCGTTCCCGCGATGTGCGATGGGGTAACTCAAGGGCAACCAGGCATGGATATGTCTTTGTTTTCAAGGGACTTGATTGCTCAATCGACCGCTCTTTCACTGAGTCATAACGTGTTTGATTCAACCCTATTACTTGGCATTTGCGACAAGATAGCTCCAGGACAACTGATGGGCGCGCTCTCTTTTGCGCATCTACCCACCGCCTTTGTTCCAGCAGGCTTGATGGCAACGGGCATCAGCAATGATGAGAAAGTACACATTCGCCAAGAATACGCGGCTGGCAAGGTAGGAAAAAGTGCCTTGCTGGATATGGAGTGCAACGCTTATCACTCAGCGGGCACCTGCACTTTTTACGGCACAGCCAATACCAATCAGCTGGTATTTGAAGCGATGGGGCTGATGCTTCCGGGCTCAGCGTTTATTCACCCTGACTCTAAATTGCGCGCATCACTCACTCAGCATGCCGCCATTGAAATTGCTTCAATGACACCACAAGCCACAAACTTCCGCCCACTTTCTGAAGTCTTTACCGCTAAAAGCTTAATCAATGGCATTGTTGCCCTACTCGCATCAGGTGGCAGTACCAACCACAGCATTCACATGGTCGCGGTAGCACGCGCAGCAGGATTTATTCTGACTTGGCAAGACATCAGCGATCTATCCGATGTAGTGCCTTTACTTGCTCGAGTTTATCCCAACGGCCCAGCAGATATGAATGCGTTCCAAGCGG
Organism: Vibrio sp. 10N.247.311.12; assembly: GCF_041467515.1. Lineage (NCBI taxonomy): Bacteria > Pseudomonadati > Pseudomonadota > Gammaproteobacteria > Vibrionales > Vibrionaceae > Vibrio > Vibrio sp. 10N.247.311.12. Next base: position 20,329 of record NZ_JBFSUV010000048.1, on the reverse strand, counting down.
CAGGAGGAGTTCCCGCGCTGTTACGCCGTTTAGATCAAGCCAACTTACTGCACCGAGATGTCACACCTACCTTTGGCTCGTTTGAAGATCAAATGAGTATTCCAGAACTTGAAAATGGAAAGCTAACGTGGAAAAAGTGCAAACAGTCGGCAGATGCAGAGGTAATTGCAGGCCAAGAACAGGTATTCCAAAGCACAGGCGGAACGCGAGTCCTTTCAGGGAACCTTGGCAACGCAGTGATTAAAGTGTCAGCGGTTGCAGAAGAGCAACGTGTAATAGAAGCACCTGCGGTAGTTTTTGATTGCCAACATAAGGTAGAAGCTGCGTATCAACGAGGTGAGCTCAACAAAGATTGCATTGTTGTGGTGATAAATAATGGACCAGCTGCGAACGGTATGCCTGAACTGCATAAGCTCATGCCGATTCTAGGTAATGTTCAGAAACAAGGGTTTAAAGTGGCTCTGGTTACTGATGGGCGCCTTTCTGGAGCCTCAGGAAAGATCCCATCCGCGATTCATGTCTCACCAGAGGCTATTCGAGGAGGAACTATTGGGCTTGTTTGCGAAGGCGATATCCTGCGCTTAGATTGCGCGAGTGGCGAACTCAATAACCTCAACGACATGCAATCTCGCCAAGCGAAGGTATTTGAGGCGGACGCCAACCAGCAAACCATGGGGCGCAACCTATTTAGCGTGATGCGCCAAAGCGTTTCGAGTGCAGAACAAGGGGCGAGTTTTATCGTCTAGCTGTGTCATTACTTAAATGTAAAAGCAAAAGGGGCATCATTTCGATGCCCCTTTCAGTTTCCACGATACTTGGTTAAACGCTTTCGCCATCAGTGATGCGATAGCCCATATCCACTACCGTTTCCGTAACTGGCTCACCTTTCAATCGGGCAAGCAGTAGCTCGGCACTTTTCTTACCTATTTCATAACGTGGCGTATCCACGCTAGTCAGTTTTGGGCGTATGGTTTGACCAATATCTAACGCGTTATAGCCCACCACAGATAGCTGTTGCGGCACTTGGATTCCACGTTGCTGGGCAATGAGCAAGGTACCTATCGCGATGTCATCATTGGTGCAGAACACGCCATCTAGATCTGGGTAATCCGCAAGAGCGCGATCAAGCAGATCTTCAGCCAAAGAGAAGTTAGAGTGCTGTTCAGTCAACACGTGTTTAGGCTCTAATCCAGCCTCATACATCGCTTTGTCATAGCCTTGCAAACGCAACTTGGTTCGCGCATCCAATCGAGCGCCAAAGTAAGCAATAGAGCGTTTACCAGCTTCAATCATTCGCTTCACGACATGGTAAGAAGCATCAATATGGTCCAAGCCAACAACCATATCGATCGGATTGGTTGGGAGTTCCATCGTTTCAACAACAGAAACACCTGAATTCTTGATCATCTGTAACGTGCGGGGGGTGTGGTGGCTTTCCGTCAATATCAACCCATCAACTTGATACGAAAGCAGCGAAGCAATCTTTTCCTCTTCTTCCACAGCATCATAGCTAAAGTGAGCAAGCAACGTCTCGTAGCCATTCTCTTTAGTAACCGTTTCGATACCTTGAACAAACGCGGCAAAGATTTGGTTTGATAACGAAGGGAGCAAGATACCGATCGCTTTACTCGACGATTTAGAGAGCATAGCTGGCGCTTTGTTTTCGATGTATCCCATCTCTTCAATAACCGCTGCAATTTTAACGCGAGTTTTGGCTGCGACTGAATCGGGATTGCGCATGTAACGAGAGACGGTCATCTTTGTGACCCCCACTTTGTCTGCAACATCTTGAAGTGTGGTTCGAGTTTTCTTCTGCTGTTCTGTCATAACTATTTGAACTCTTTATTATGTTACAAGTAACATTATAAAGTTCTCACCGCCTCAAGTTCAACCCATTCGTTGTCATCGACACATAGTATTGAAATCGTTCTACCATCGGCAAATTAGTTTGGCGTTAACGAAAGGTTGGTATCACGCATGCTTGATGAAAGCTTGGCTTAACTGCTGAAAGAGTGAGTCTACGTTGGGTAGAGTTGTCAGATGTGCGGACAACGGAGTATGAACTTGCGCGTCCACCACGGTTGGATTGCCACAAACTTGATTATAAAAATTTACGGGTGCAACGATGTTCTCTAGGTCGACATCCAACAAGATACAAGCTTGCGAAAGTACGATTTGGCCGCCCCCTTGTTTAAGCAAAACACGCTGCGCCGTGCCCACTATTTTTTGTTTATTGATATTGAGGTTGTAGTCACCATCACAATAAGAACCGGGAGTCGCGTGTACATCCACATCGATGCCCAGTTCTTTAAAAAACAGGGTTAAGACATTGCACAGATGTAGATACGCTTTTTGGATGTTGTAGGCTTCATCACGAGGCCAATGGTAAATGTACGATAAGTTAATGATCCCCGGCAGTTGGGGAACGGGAGCGCCGCCTGTTTTACGTGAGGTGAGTTGCCAACCTTGTGCCGCGAGTTGTTTTCTAGACTCTACGGTCACAGGCCACTTTTTACCTGCGGGCAAAACAAGTGTCGGCGCTTTTGCTTGCCACAACATTAAGGCTTGCCCAATCTCACCCGCCTGAATTTGCTGCAATAATTCAGCTTCTTTTTCAAACGCACGATCAACATCAATGTGCGGGTAACGTACGAGTTTATTGGTTAACTTCAATGCACTTTCCTCTACAGATTGTGGTGACCTATCATTTAACGTTCTGCAATGGTTGATGAGATATGGGACTATGTGCGATGAAACATAGCACCAAAAGTTAGTTATTGGCGCCATAGTAGCTTGTCAGTTGCCCATCTCAAAGGTGAGTGCTAACATTTGTACACACACCAATAAAGGAATACATCATGGACACTAGAATTCAATTTCGTGTTGATGAAGAAACAAAACGCCTAGCTCAACAGATGGCTGAGAGCCAAGGTCGCACACTGAGTGGTGCTTGCCGTGAGCTTACTGAGCAACTCGCTGAGCAACAAAGACAGACATTATCTCACGATGCCTGGCTAACTGAACAAGTAAACCTAGCATTTGAGAAGTTTGACTCAGGAGAATCCGTTTTCGTTGAACACCAAACTGCTAAATCTCGAATGGAAGAACGCAAAGCCAGAATACGTAATCGAGGTAAGCAATGATTTTATGGGAAGAAGAATCACTCAATGATCGTGAAAGGATCTTTGAGTTTATCTATGACTTCAACCCTGATGCGGCAGAAAACGCTGACAACCTCATTGAAACAAAAGTAGAAAACTTGCTTGAGCAGCCTCTAATGGGTGTACAGAGAGACGGCATTCGTGGGCAATTACTTATAATTCCTGAGATTTCAATGATCGTCTCCTATTGGATCGAAGGCGACATTATCCGAATTATGCGCGTACTCCACCAGAAACAAAAGTTCCCAATAGATTGATTACTTCCTCTGGGCAACTAGCCCAATTAAGGGGTGAACAACGCCTCCACCCAACCTAAAGCATTGTGCCATAAACACTTAAGTTGAAGTAGGAGCAAAAGTGCCAAGCGTTGTGAATCCCTCTTAAATTGCTTGTTATAACACAATTGCTACACGTCACTTTCCGTTAGTATCTGACGACAATTTCGTACTGTGAGGACGCGAATTTCATGGCTAAGGCTATATATGATGCGATAGTGACCAAACAAAATTTCACGGTAATTGGTATGAGGCAGCTCAGGAACCATTCGCCCCATGTCAGGCATACTTGAGAGTAAATCAGTTTTATCAAAAACCTCATTAACCCAGTTTTCTGCCGCCACTGGATTATCCAGTGAAATAAACTCGGCTGCATCACCTAACTTTTGTAATGCTAGTGGTGACCAGACTACTTTCATTTCTTAATGCGCCCCAATACTTGAGCACGAGCGTCTTCATTGGAAACACCTAAACCTGAAGCTAATTGTGCTTCAGCAGTACGCATTTCTTCCAGTAACTCGATCTTCTCTTGCATTGCTTCATATTCTGCAACATCAAGGACAACCGCAACACCCTTACCACGTTGTGTGATAACTAGTGGTCTGCGAGTTTCGTTAATCTGTTTAATAAATGACGTCACGCCAGCACGAAATTCAGACAAAGGCTGAATATCTTGATCAAAATGGATGCGGCTCATGTTGAACTCCCTATGGTACAATTTAATGTACAAATAATAGTTCAAATAGCAATTTTGAGCAATAGCCTGATTTTGTGTTATAGCCGCGTTAAGGTGTGAGCAACGCAATACCGATGCTACCGTATACCGCCTTAAACACTGAACGCAACGCATAATAAAAATGCCACGCGTTGCGAATCACTCTTAAACATGTTGGAGTAAGTCGACCCATCTAGCCGAAAGGCATTGATAACAAGGAGAATGGCATTGACGAGAGCAGAGGAGATGTAACGACGAAAGAAACGAAAAATAGCTAACTGATTGATATGATTGCTATCCCAACCTTATCTTAGCTTCGCTCGCTTTGAGAAAAGCCTCAAAGCGATGTGCCCTTCAAGTTCAATCGTACAATTTACTTAATAAAGTGGCTTCGGGCTTGTTCAACACTCGGGATTTAGTGTTGGCTGCGCAACACCTTAATCCTTATTTGTTATGTGTTTTTACGATCACGTTGCTCAATGTGTCTTTTAGTTTCGTCCGGAATGATATCGTTATACAAACTTTCCAGTTCCTTTGGTTTAGTAATTAGCTCTTCTGCAATGTAATTAAGAATCTGAAAAAGTTTCAAAGCAACATCCGTACTATCTTGGAAATCAATAGCGCCCGGATGTACTGCGTTGTTGCCTACTACTCGTAGAATATCTAAAGCTTGCTGAATCTTGGGACTCAATCCGTCCGAAACCAAACCTTTTATATCATCGTTGATATTTTTACCTGATTTACCGACTTGCTTTAAAAGGATTTGTAGAGCAAGACGTAGCAGAGCAGAGGCACCTTTGGGTGAATTGTTCAATATGGATGCAGCTTCCAAATAAATTGATTTTATATCTTCATTTAGGTCGTTGTTAGGCTCTGGGATGGAGTTAGCTACTGGAAATACGACTTTATCATTTACCCATAGAGTCTCTGCATTACAACTAGCACACATAGAGATTGAGAAGTTGTCTGGAACATATTGTCTCAAATTTCTCGCTAAGTCATTTTTATAACGTTCCATAAAGCTTTGTAAATCGCGCTCCGTATACTCAGAAATAGACGAGCGAGCATCCAAATAAGAGTGTTCTAAAATAGCAGACGTTATTCTTGTAACAGTTTGCCTGCTGAACCAGCGCTGTTGAGACAGAACACCACAGTGTAAACATTTAAACTTATCTTCGTTTAATTTAGGAATTGTCATAGATTACCTCCAAGAAACACATAACGAATGATATGGACTCCCTCTACCTGACACTCTGCGTGCCATACTTACTTAGTACACGCTGAAGAACTGGAGGTTACTATGTCCACCATTCAAACTATTGGCGTTGACCTCGCCAAGAATGTATTCAGTATTCACGGCGTTGATGCATATGGCAAGTGCGTCCTACGCAAAACTGTCAAAAGAAACAAACTCTTAGACACATTCGCGAAGTTACCTCCCTGCCTCATCGGTATGGAGGCGTGCTCTGGTGCACACCACTGGGCGAGAGAGCTACTGAAACTAGGTCATAACCCGAAAATTATGGCGTCCAAATTCGTTATTCCATATCGACAAAATGAGAAGAACGATGCCAATGACGCAGAGGCCATCTGTGAAGCGGTATCTAGACCCAAAACACGATTTGTCTCTATAAAAAGTGAAGAGCAACAAGCTGTGCTTTGCCTGCACCGTATTCGACAGGGGCTAATTAAAACAAGAACGGCGACTATTAACCAGCTCAGAGGTTTGCTTTCCGAATTTGGTATTGTGATGCCTCAGGGGCGCTACTCGGCTCAAAACACTATTGGTAGTGTCCTTGAAGATGCAGAAAATGGTTTGCCTATACTCGCTCGAGAGCTACTTCAAGATCTATCGAACAAGATTCAACACCTTAACCTAGAAGTATTGCACTATGATCGTAGAGTCTCTGCTTTAGTTCGTGAGATGGCTTCAGCCAAAGCCCTCATGGATATTCCAGGTGTCGGTGAACACAGTGCAAGTGCCATTGTCGCAACCGTCAATGACGCCAAACAATTTGGCTCTAGCCGCCAATTTGCCGCTTGGATAGGGTTGGTTCCAAGACAATACTCAACAGGTGGTCATGTTCATCTTGGTCGCATCAGCAAAAGAGGCGAAAAACATATTCGCACTCTACTTATTCATGGCGCAAGAGCCGTTATTGCACGATGTAAAGAGAAAACCGATCGCAACAGTATTTGGTTAAATCAACTCGTTGAACGACGAGGTTATAAACGAGCAGCTGTCGCCCTAGCAGCAAAAAACGCTCGTATAATATGGGCATTATTAACAACAGGAAAAGAGTACAAGATTAACTATGTAAACGGTTAACACTCACCGAGTCAAAGCAATAGCAAATGATGACAATACGACCAGACCGAGATGCCTAAACCTGTTTAATTGGGAAGTAATAAATACTGTTTAACGAATGAGGCGGGCATCAAGCGAATATCATCAAGGTGACGGAACGATTCCGATTAAACACCGAATGTAGAGCTGCTGTCCGAACCACTGTTGTCAGCGGGAGCTATTGTTGACAAAAGAGGGAGTCCATGTAGCCCAATTAAGGGGTGAACAACGCCTCCACCCAAACCTAAAGCATTGTGCCATAAACACTAAACTGACTTGAAGTGAGAGCGCCAAGCGTTGTGAATCCCTCTTAAATTGCTTGTTAGTTTTACTTATATATGGGTCTGTAACGTTCTTCTAGATCTTGTTTTTTACGCCCTTGAATTTGACCTAGTAGCACATAGTTTACCGTTGGTACTTTTGTCAGTATATCAACTGCAAGAGGATATTCTTCATAAGTAGGTAACGAAGGACTGATTCTCCCTCCGAATTTCTTTAGTATCTTGGTGTCAATTTTTCCATCGACCACCGCTGAAAACCCAACCAAAAAGCAACTAACTTCAACTAAAAGGTCATCAGTCATATGCAAGCATCTTTCTGTTAAATCACTAAGCAGCGCCATATTACCGACACCAATCAAACTCTGTATTTCTGGAAATTTTAATGGTTTACCGTAGACCTCTGACAACTTAGGCATCAAAGCCTCAATCATACTGTTTCGCTTTTCCCATACTTTAACAACAGTATTAAAGTTCGAGACAATCGTAGCGATATAATCCAATGACGCCCATTTATTAAACTCTGAAGCCTCATGTCGGGATATAAAAGACAATGACGGCAAATCGAATTCAACCTTAATTTCTTTAAGTAACACGGGCGGTACGCCTAACATTCGATTGATAGGTTCATCAGTTATCAACCCAAAGTAGTTCGATTTAATACCTATCAGACTGGAACGAAGCTCTAAAGCAGAAAGTATTGTTTTATTGACTGTTCTGATTTTATCCAACTCAATCTTGGTAAACTCTTGCTGATTTACCGTATAGTAAGCGACTCCTGCACCAAGTGCGCCTGAAACCAATACGCTTCCAACAGGCAAAATATAGTCTTTTACGAAATTTGTATGCAGCCCCTCGATAGCCGTTACTATCAGCTGAATGTCATTACTCAATTGTTTCTCTCAAATTTAATTGTAAAACTAACGCCGCCTTAAGCTGTGAGTGAACGTGTGCCATGTTTGAGCGTTAGAGAGTCGGCACGCGTTTACGAATCAGTCTTGAAGGCTTTGTTTTGCGCCTATTTACAACTAACACCTTCAGGTAATTTGACACTGTACTTATAATCTACCGGCTTGGTGAAATCTGTACGTGAAATAGTTTCATCAATCAAAAAATTGTATAAGAAGTCTGTATTACATGATTTATCAAAGGTAGAGCCTAAGGTGAAAAGTACTTTTTCCTTAGTTGTCAGATCATAATAGTGTAGAGCGAAAGACGTATAAATTGATGAGCCAGTTTTTGTCGAACTTCCTGTCACACCAAATGTTTTCTGGTTTGTTGTGTTGCAGGTTGCGGAGTACCCATAACCAGAGCAAGTTGTCGTTGAGTAACCACTATCAACCATGCCGTAGTCTGCCGATTCATAAGTATAAGTGTCATACTCTTGCTTTACAGAGATATACGCAGCACCAACAGGCGTAATATTTTTTTTATCCAGTTCTCTTTCGGAGTAAACAGAGGTAAAGCCTCTTGCTTTCATAGCGTCAATTACAGACCGGACATAAAATTTTGATTTCAAGTCATTTTCATCAAAAGTTGCTACAACTATTGGAGCATCAGAGTAAAAGTTAACATCTGGGTCAAAGACCGTATATTGATTCGCTTCGATAGTAGTTTGGCAGCCAGTCAAAATAGCAGCTGCACTGAAAATCATAATTAATTGTTTCATTTAAAAATCTTATTTTCTGGTGACCATTTAAATGATCTCATATTTCACTTGCTAGGTAGTTGATATCCATCAAGCCTATTTGGCGCATAACGAATGACATGGATTCCCCCTACCGAGGCTCTGCCACACTGATGTGGTACTTAAATGCATCGGAGGCACCATGTCTGATTATTCTTATTTCTGCGGTATCGACCTAGCTAAAAACCACTTCAGTGTTCATGCTGTAGACCAAAATGGTAAGGTCATCAGTCTGTAACCGACCCTAAACTACTGACTACAATAGCAAATATGCCACTCATGCGTATAGATATTGATGCGTGTGGTGGTGCACATTATTGGGAAAGGGTGAATCTAAATTATGCCGTGGCTATCTCCAAAACAGTCCGACACCTTTTCTCGATAACACAGGGGCTTGATGGCTTCTGTCTGACAAAGTTGTCTGATATGGTGGCGGCAGAACTTCAGCAATTGTTTAGATAGTATTGAATATGAAAACACTAACCATACTTGATGGCGGCATGGGCCGAGAACTCAAAGAAATTGGCGCGCCATTTTCTCAACCGCTTTGGAGTGCTCAAGCGCTGATTGAAGCACCCGAATTTGTTAGCCAAGCGCATCAAAACTTTGTCGATGCAGGTGCTGAAATCCTAATCACCAATAGCTACGCGTGTGTGCCTTTTCACTTGGGTGCAGAGCTGTTCGAACAACGAGGTTTTGAACTAGCCGCACTGTCTGGTGAGCTGGCTAAAGCAGTTGCTAACAATGCTTCTCACACCGTAAAAGTGGCGGGCGCGATTCCACCGCCATTTGGCAGCTACCGACCAGACTTATTTAAGGTAGAAGAGGCGGCGCCAATCATTCAAACGCTTTACGATGCCCAGGATCCAAACATCGATCTTTGGATAGCGGAAACCATCTGCAGCCTGCAAGAGTTCGAATCCATTCATGCGGTTCTTAAGCAGTCAGATAAGCCGTGTTACTACGCATTCAGTTTGGAAGATACCAAGGGCGATTCTGCCAATATTCGTTCTGGCGAGAGCGTAACAGACGCCATCAAACTTGCCTGCCAATCAAACGCGACAGGCATTATGTTTAACTGTTCAGTGCCTGAAGTGATGGATCAAGCCATTATCGATGCCAAGAAAGTGATCGATGAGCTAGGCAGTGATTTAGACATTGGTGTCTATGCCAATAACTTTGCGCCTATCAGCAGCGAACATGAAGCGAATGACATGTTTCAAGAAATGCGTGAGCTGGATGGCCAAGGTTACTTAACTTACGCCAAACGCTGGCATGCACTGGGCGCGAATATTATCGGTGGCTGTTGTGGCATCGGGCCAAAACACATTAAAGCCCTAACCGATTGGAAATGCTCCCTACAGAGCTAATCCTGAGCTTCAACTAGAATAAAATAAATAGAGAACAGGTTGAGAAATCTGTTCTCTATTTGTATGTGGCGTCTCTGAGTACACTGATACAAAACAACGATTTGGAGCAACTGATGAGCGACACGCAACGCAAAATTAAATGGGGCATCGCAGGGCTAGGCAATATCGCCAATCGATTCGCAACCGCTGTAACGGAGCACTGTCTGCATGGTGAGCTTTATGCGGTTGCCGCCAGAGATCACTCACGCGCAGCCACGTTCGCCAACAAGTTTGCTTGCGACAAGGCTTATGGCTCTTATGAAGAGATGGCGAATGACCCAAGTGTTGAAGCGGTTTACATCGCTACGGTTCACCCATACCACCAGCCACTCACTGAGTTGTTTCTAAAGAATAAAAAACATGTATTGGTCGAGAAGCCGGCTTTCACCAACCTTGCTGACTGGCTTGAGATGAAAGCCCTCGCGAAACAAAATGGCGTGATGCTGTTAGAAGCAATGAAAACCGTGGTGTTTCCCGCATATCGTGAGCTCCAATCATTCTTGGTCGATAACAACATTCAGATAGATTCCATCGAAGCCAGCTTTGGTAACCATCATGACTATGAGCCCGATTTGTTTATCTTCAATCCGGATTTGTCAGGCGGAGCAACACTCGATGTTGGGGTCTATGGGCTTTGGTTCTTTTACGATCTGTGCCGAACGCTGGGTGTAAACCCTTCAAAACCTCAGGTAGAGATGTCGTGTCTTTATGAGGGAGCGAATGTTGATACCAATGCATGCTTTACATTCTCTGGTGATATAAGCGGTAAGATATCGGCATCAACAGTGCAAAACCTTCCCCGAACAGCACACTTGAGTGGACCTGAAACCAAAATCACCATTCACGAAAAATGGTGGAATCCGGCCTTTATTGAGATTGAACATCAAGGCCAAAAGTCGACCATTAACTACCGAGTGATAGGGAATGGATTCGAGTTTGAAATCGACCATTTTTCAGATTTGGTGCTTCAAGGCAAAACTGAATCGAATATCCTGAGCTCAGAGATAACCTCTCGAGTTCTCGATACGATGGAAAACGCACTCATTGACTCTGGCTATCAACACTTAACTCAACCTCGTCGTTAGGAAAAGCAAATTGGGCAACCTTAAGCGTAAGCTTGAACTGTATGAAAAGATATTTCAGGCTTTTGGGCCTGGAGTATCACATTGTCAGGTCAACCAACTGGCCACACTGCTGCACGTGAGTGAACGTCACGTTCAGACCTTACTCAAAGCGATGACAGCGCAAGGCTGGATTGAGTGGCAAGCTAGCTCAGGCCGCAGCAAGAAAGCACAACTCACGTGTCTGGTTGAGCCCATTGAGGCATGTTACCAATACGCGCAAACCCAAGCCGATGCGGGTAATATAGAACAGGTGTTTGGCACCTTAAGCTTCAACGGCCGCAATGCTGGCGCTGAGTTGCAAGCCTTTCTAAGCAGCACCAATCCGTCGGCGCAGAATATCGCGTATATCCCGTTTCACCGAGAGCTCGAGGCTCTTCACCCTCAACGAGTACTTAGACGCACCGAACGTTTCTTAGTGATGCAAGTTTGCCAACGTCTTACCACCGTTCAGCACGGCAAACTCAGCGGCGATTTAGCTTATCATTGGCAGCCTAATCAAGATGCGACACAGTGGCGCTTTCAGATTCGCAATGGTGTTCACTTTCATAACGGTCGAACGCTTGAACCTCAAGACATAGCACGCAACCTTAACTCTCTCTGCCAAAGCAAAATATGGCGTCGCTGTTATCAGCATATTGATGAGGTCTCTGTCTTGGCAGGCAATGTGGTTGTCGTGAAATTGAATCAACCTGATTGGCATTTACCGCGCTTACTTGCTAGGGCTGAAGCCTCCGTATTTGATAACTCATCACCGACTGATAGGCTAATTGGTTCTGGCGCGTTCTCATTAGACATTTTCTCAAGCAATATGTTGAGATTAAGCCGCAATAGCGCGTATTCACACAGCACGCCGATTCTTAATCGAGTCGAGTTGTGGGTCTACCCGGAATGGGCACAGAGCAAAGCCTGCGCTCAAAATCAGGTGTGCGTGAAACTGCCCGAGAAGACGACCAGCGTGCGTGGCGATGACCATTCTTCCCAACCGGATTTCGGCTCAACCTTCTTTAAGATTCAAAGCCCGATGTTGTCTTCAACCGTTCGTGAGTTCACCGTTGAAGACACCTCTGAATGCCAAGCCCTTTTCGAGCAGTTGTCCGTGTCTGGCGACCACAAAACCAGCGTGGAATATGGTCACTACCAAACTAACTACCTAACTACCAAAGACGTCGCGTTGTGTAGCATTATTGATGAGAACGACACCTTCACTTCGTGGTTAAGCTTTTTCACTCGCTTCCCGTTTGAGGACTTAACTTTGCCTGCTGAGATGCTAGAGAAAATCGAACAAGGCTTAGCCTCAATAACAAGCCAGCCAAACTTTGAGTTAGCGATGAATACACTGTTGGAACTCAAGCATTGGTTGAATGACTCTGGGGTTGTGGTTGAGCTCAAGCAAGAGGCGTTCAACTTAGAGGTTTCTGAAAAGATACACGGCGCGCAAGTGAATGGTTTCGGTTGGTGTGAACTCGACAAGCTGTGGATTAGCCATTTGTAAGCGTATTTCGTAGCTGAATGTATTTCACAACCTAGCCCAACCAAGCTGCAACCAATCATTATGTTCAGTCACAGCGTAGGTCGAATAGGCTAAGGGTTAGCTCACTAGCGATAATTCAGACTCTTTATAGATACGGTTAGCCACTTTGTATGCAGCCGGAGACATCAGTGTCTCTTTGCATCTGCGCTTAAATTGCTCGACTTCAATCGTTTGTTCTTCCAGTAAATAGCACAGCTCACTCAAGTAGTTAGCTTCAAACACAGCTTGACCAAGTGGCGTGCATTCGTATCGGCTCGACTCTTGGTAGCCAATCGCGGTCAACACTGATTCTGGCAGTTCCCAGAACTTAGCAATGGTGTAAGTCAGGCGAATGGAGTAGCTGTTCATCAGGCGCTTCAATGCTAACGAGTTAGGTGGAACAGAAGGATCAACATGCTTGAAGGCTTCTACCATCATCTGGAAAATGATCATCTTGCCTAAGTTGCGAATTAACCCAACAAAGTACGCCGCCGCTTGATCTTCTTGAGATGAAGAGTCTTTCATCAACTCCAGAGAAAACGACGCAGTCTGAACACTGTGATTCCAAATTTTCTCACCGAAGTGACGCCAGTAAATATTGTTCCCCGGCGTGAAGTTCTTCATGTAGCTATTCACTACCCCTTCAACAAGCCCTTGAGAACCCATATTTAGGAATGCTGTTTTTAGGTCAGTAACCTGTTTTTCACCGCGCTTATAGAAAGCACTGTTAGCCAGTTTAATCACATCGGCTGCCATACTCGGCTCGCGCTCAATCACTGTTAGTAATGCGTCAACATCAAACTCGTCGCTCTGTAATTCTGCCATTAACGTGGTCACAGAGGCTGGCATCACTGGCAGTTCATTAAGCAAAGCTTTTGGAGAGCGAATCAAGCGTTCAATCTGACAAGCAACAAAATCACTAAATGGGTCTGACTCCGTTCGAAGGCGAGACTCTCCAAACAAATAATCGAGGAACTCACCATCGTGAAGGCTAAGCGTATTATCGACGATTAATGATGATGGTTGAGCTGAAGAAGGCGGAACAAAGATTGAAGACCGAACAGAATCAGTAGCAACGGTTTGTTGTTGCTCTTTTTGGACAGGCTCTGCAGAGGGTTTGTTTTTTGAATCAACAAAAGGCGAGAATAGTGCCTGCAATACCCTTTTAAACATCAATACGGCTCCTAGATGAATACAACATAGATAGGGATATATAACGGCGGTGATTATCGCACAGTTAATTAATAAACCACACAGTGACAAATGAATCATTAACTTTTCAGCTGTATAGGATCTGTTACTCAACAGCCTTCGAGACTAGGCCTCCTGTATTCGCCAGAAACAAAAAAGCGAGCACATGATACTGGCTCGCTCTTACATAGATTAGATGCGAGACACTGTCTAAAGTTAGCTCTGAGCGACTTCCAACACGATCTTACCAACGTGTTTTTTCTTTAAGAATTCATCTTGCGCTTTATGAATATCGGCCAGCGGGTAAGACTCTGCGACGATGGCGCCAATCTGCTGCTTCTCAATACGGTCGACTAGATTTTGGAATACCTGTGGCTCTAAAACCGTGCAACCAAAAAAGCTGAGATCTTTGAGATACAAAGTTCGGACATCAAGATCAACCATAGCGCCACCAATTGCGCCAGATACGGCATAACGGCCATGTGGTTTCAGCACTTCAAGGAACTCAGGCCACTTGTCACCTGCCACCAAATCGATAACCACATTGACGCTACTTTCGCCTAACGCTTTAACCAAATCCGCATCACGGGCAATCACTTCATCAGCGCCAAGTTCAAGTAACTGTTGGTTCTTACTTGGGCTAGTGATGGCAATAACATACGCGCCGCGAGCTTTTGCTAGCTGAATAGCCGCAGAGCCCACACCGCCCGATGCACCTGAGATAAGCACGCGATCACCCTCAGCCACATTGGCGCGCGTCAGCATGTTTTCTGCGGTCGAGTAAGAGCATGGGAAAGACGCTAGCTCAACATCCGACATGGTGCTGTTCACCGCGTATGCATGCTTAGCTGCCACTTTGGTGTATTCAGCGAAACCACCATCGCACTCAGAACCGAAATACCATGGCTGCGGTAAATCTTGCCCATAAACCTCGGTCAAACAAGGCTCAATCAGAACACGCTCGCCAATACGGTCAGCAGAGACTTCATTGCCGACTGCCACGATGAAGCCGCACACGTCAGCACCTTGGATGCGAGGGAATTTCAACGCTTCACCCGACCAACTGGCATCGTCTGAATCATCACTTTTCGCATACCAACCGATTCGCGTGTTGATGTCGGTATTATTAACGCCTGCTGCCATGACTTTGATCAGCACTTCATTAGGCTCAATTTTTGGAACAGCAATGTCTTCACGGTAACCCAGCATTTCTGCCCCGCCGTGTCCTAGCATCTCTACGCCTTTCATTGTTTTTGGCACTTCAAAATTCATACTGTTTCCTTGAGTAATTTTGTCACCATATTCTGTGCCGATGCCACTGCTTCTTCGCCCAATACTGGCCACGCACTTGATACGCCTTCATGAAGTAGAAAGAGCTCCGAAGCGAGGTCGTCTCTTTGGCTTTGCTTAGCCATTAACGCCTGAACTTCTTTCTTATGCTCGATTACGGCTTGGTTAATCAGTTCGTTGTCAGGAAAAGCAGCCAGTGCGTTCATCGATAAACAACCGTGCGGCGCGTACTCTTCCATCCACAGTTGAAGCTTGTTGAAGATATGAGTAACCGCTTGGTAGCCCGAGCGAGGGGAATCTTCCAACAGCAGACTCAAGTAACGCTGATGACGATGTTCTAACGCCCCGACAATCATCGCTTCTTTTGAAGGAAAATGTTTATACAAGGTTCTCAGGCTTACATCGCACGCCGTTTTTAGCTGTGCAACACTCGGCTCAGCAAAACCTTGCTGGCTAAACGCCACCTCTAAGCTTGCTGCAATCTGTTCTCTCAACATAGTGCTCTCTTAATACTGAATACCAATCGTAGTAAGTAACAGTGATAGGTATAACAACAGGTAGAATGGTTGCTCTACCTACAGAGTAGAACGATCATTCTACCCGTGTCAATGAGATCTTTTTATAGAGCCCTAAAAACGAAAAATCCCGGATCCAATTAGTAGATGCGGGATTTCAATTATCAAAACCACTAGATTATTGCTTAGTGAAATTAGGATTCAATCAGTGTTAAAGAATCCAAAATCCCTTTTCCACTGTGGATTCCACCTTCATTTTCGCTGGCAGGTTTGCTGCGGATTAAGTAGCCCGCGTAACCGTCCAATTCGGTAACTGGTTTGCCTTGATAGTAAGCGGTGAATAGGCCGACTTCGCTGACTAAATCTGTCACTAGCGTTTGTTGGGTGTCACGTACAGCAATGGTCGGCACGTCACGCTCATGCGGGTACAAGCGCTGCATCAATGCCCACGCGTCGTACTCTTCTGGTTTAAGCTGGCTTAGTTGTTCGCTGATGTCGTCACCAAAAACACAATGACCACCGCCCTCGCCTTGGTTTTTTAGCACCCACTCTTGCTTATCAGCTTGTGTGTTAAACCATTCAATCGATTCACTGGTGATTGGCTTCATGTCAGCTAATACACTCTTGACCAGTTCGGCTTCTTCTAGCGTTAAACCCCAACGTGCGTATTCTGCTGCAGGCATCATGGTCAGCAGCATTTGCATGGTTTTACTGGTCGCTAATTGCTGGCTGATGGTCGCGTTCATTGCGACATGGTGTTGCTCCATAAACAAGCGAGTCTGACTTAGCGTGTGGCAACAAACCGATTCATTGAGTTCTGGAGCCCAGTAATCTGAATACTGATAGCCAGCTCTTAGGTACACCACATCGACAGCGCCGACATCTTTCAGTAACAAGCGTTGATTGTCACCCGATGAAAGCTGACAGCTCAATTGTTCAAAGGTACGACGAACCGTACGAACTCCCTGTTTTTGTAGCTCGACTTCAAGCAAGTGTTGGTCATAAACGTTGTCTTCGTTCTTCTGCACCACCATCAAGAAAACTGGTTTATCTTGCTCCTTAAAGTCGGTTTTCACTTGCCTTGCAGCATTAGCGATACCATAAGCCAACTGCGTTAAACCTTGGTTTTCAGCCGGCGTTGCAGATGGGTCTTCTAACCAATCGTTATAAACGTTTGGCCATTGGTTTTGCATGAATGAGTGGAACTCTGTTGCGCGCTGACCAAAAGGTGCCATCCCTGCCGCAATGCCGTTGAACTCAATCACTTTTGCACCGTGTTGGCGATCATCCATAAAATCAGTGCGCATCAACAACAAAGGTTGTCGCGCTGGATTCAAGCGCTCATACGCACTGCCATGGGCTTGTCGGTGCAACTCCATCAGGCGACCAAAAAACGGATCGGCTTTCGCCATATCGCTCAATGATGTCTGTAAAAAGTCGTGGTCTTCAGAAACATTATTGATGAGCTTGGTGATAAGCGGCGTCACCTTCAACAAATGTTCAAAAACCCCACGCTCAATACTCATTGGAGCCAAACTGAACGGGCAATGTCTCGCGGTATTGTCAGCTTGTCGAAACGCGACGCCGTGCATGAGTGCCCACTGACACGTATCTTCAATAATTTGTTGCGGAATCAATGACGTGAGCATTGGATTCATTTTGGTCTCTCACTATTAACTGGGATTAAGTGCTCTACTAAGACGATGCCCATTCTAAAAAGACGAAAAAAAAGCGAAAAATCTTTCACTTCTTTGAATACTTCAGTTAACAATTCACATCTGAGTGTCTTGGGTCTTATTGACGATCAGATCGCGCAACCATTTGTGGCTCGGTTCTGAATCAAAGTATTTATGCCACAATAGGAACAAACCTCCCGGTACCAAATCGACCGGAACAGGCTTCATCACCAACTCTCCGCTATCAATGTAATCGCGTACTGAGTTGTATGGGTAACACATAAGTAAATCACTCTGCTTACACAGCTTAATGGCACTGGTGATATCTGAAACGTTAGCCGCCTTGTTGATCTCCAGTTGCTTAGAATTGAGCACTTCCATCAATAACCAGTCACCCGCACCACCTGTCACCAACTGTATATGTCGATATTTCAAAAAGGTGTCGAGACTCCATTCCTCTTGCAACGCAGGATGGTCATTACGCATCAAACACACCGAGTAATCCAAGCACAGCTCGACGTAGTCAAGCGCATCAGGAATACACTGCACGTGGGTAGAAGCGCGCTCATCTAGCTCAAAAATACCGATCCCAAAATCCACTTCACGCTTTAATAATCGCTTGAAGCTATCGCTGCTCCACGTTGAACTGTTAACGGTAATATGAGGCGCATCGGCGAGTGCAGTCGGCATAAAGTGCGGATAAATCGCCGTGTAGGCGGTTTCGACAAGGTCTATAGTGAAGGTACGCTCACTGTCTTTAGGGTCGAAAACTTCGGGAACGGTCAGCTTTTCGATTTGCAGTAGGATTTGATGGATCTTAGGCGCTAACGTGAGTGCTTTGGGTGTGGGAAATAGCCCTTTGGATTCACGCTCAAATAGCGGATCATCAAACAAAGCTCTCAGCTTAGTGAGCTGTTTACTTACCGCTGACTGGCTCAAAAAGAGTCGCTCTGCTGTTTTACTCACACTTCGTTCTTCAATAAGAACATGTAGGCAAAGTAGCAAATTCATGTCGCATTTAAGTAAGCTTTTAACATCTACCATGATATTCCCTAAATTCAGGTTAATGATGATTAATTGTCACTTTAAATCATATCATGGTCTTGGTAGATTTAGCGCATGTGAGTTAACACGCTCAAATAATAATAGAATTAAGGAATACTCATGGATTTTCTAGCACTACCAAAGATTGATTTACACTGCCACCTAGACGGAAGTGTTCGCCCAGATACGATTATTGACCTAGCAAAACAGTACAATATCGAACTACCTGAAGATCGCGACGCGGTTGTTCAATCTCTAACGGTGCCAGAAGATTGCAAAAACCTAGATGAGTATCTGGCTTGTTTCAGTCTGCCGCTACAAGTGATGCAAACTGAAGAAGCGATTGAGCGTATTTCTTTCGAGCTTTACGAAGATGCTGCACTAGAAAACGTTAAGTACCTAGAAGTTCGTTTCGCACCAATCCTGCACGTAAACAAGGGCTTGTCTCTTGATACGATCATTGCAAGTGCAGTAAAAGGCATGAAGCGTGCAGAAGAGAAATACGACATCAAGGGCAACTACATTATGTCTGTACTTCGTATGTTCCCGAAAGACTCAATCAAAGACGTGATCGATGCAGGCCAACCTTACCTAGGTAAAGGCGTGGTTGCGTTTGATATTGCTGGCGGTGAAAAACCGGGCTTCTGCGCTGAATTCCCTGAGTACACGCAATACGCGATCGAAAAAGGCTACCGTGTGACGGTTCACGCAGGTGAGCAATGGCATGGTCAGAACGTTTACGATGCAGTAACTCTGCTTGATGCTGAGCGTATCGGCCACGGTGTTCATATCCAAGGTAACGAAGACGCATACAACATCGTTAAAGAGAAGCAGGTTGCGCTTGAAACTTGCCCAACAAGTAACGTGCAAACTAAATGTATTCACAAATTTAGCGACCACCCAATTGCTGAATTCAAGAAAGACGGCATCGTTGTAACGATCAACACAGACAACCGTACTGTGTCGAACACAACCATGACCAACGAAGTGAAGCGTGTGTGTGAAACGTTCGGTCTAACACAAGAAGACTACGCAGAGATCTACAAATACTCTGTGGAGAGCGCTTTTGCTTCAGACGAAGTGAAACAGCACCTAATGGGTTTCGTTGAGCAAATCTAATTTGGCAAAGTATGCCTTTTGCCGCATAGCTGAGCCCACTTAAAGATATAAAACAGGAAGAGAAAGGCTGAGGCTTTTCTCTTTTTTTATGTCTAATTATCCGTATTCTAGTACCCATGTTGACTAGTGAGGTGCAAGCGATGAAAACGAAAACAGAACTCGATAAAATGCTGTCCGGCGAGATTTTTGATGGCGCAGACCATGAGATAGACCACATTCGCACTCACGCGAGCAAGGCTCTGTCAGACTTCAATCAATGTTCAGACGATACTCAGCTACCAAGTCTTCAGGCTAACCTGTTTGGTAAAGCAGGCAGCAGCGTTGTCCGTCCCCCGTTTCATTGTGAGTTTGGTAAAACCATTGAGATCGGTGACGACACCTTTATCAACATGAACGTGGTGATGCTTGATGGCGCGAATATCAAGATTGGTAACAATGTATTGATAGGGCCAAGTGCCCAGTTTTACACAGCCTCTCACTCACTGGATTATCTCAGCCGCCGTAAGTGGGAAACTTTCTGCCTACCTATCACAGTCGAAGACGATGTGTGGATTGGTGGAAACTCAGTCATCAACCAAGGCGTTACGATTGGCGCTCGCTCTGTTATCGCAGCGAACTCAGTGGTTAACAGTGATGTACCACCAGATTGCCTGTACGGCGGCACTCCAGCCAAGTTGATTCGGCATTTGAATGCCGAACAAACTCGCGATTAAACAAGAAAGCGCGTATCCAAATCTAAAAAAGAGCGATGTTTCAATAGCATGGCTCTTAATCTAATTATCAGCGTTGTTTTATCGCACGCTTGTTCACCGCGAATTTGAAGCACGACAGCCGCAACTAAAACCAGCGCTGATATAGTCAAAAACAAGAATGCAACGATAGACTTAGGTGGGTATCTTTTCATTTTCTACACCCTCAAATTTTTACTGCTCCATAATCGAGTAGGAGGAGGCCTCACGGCCTCCGTCCTCTCACACCACCGTACAAG
>NZ_JBFSUV010000047.1:0-44886 GCF_041467515.1 Vibrio sp. 10N.247.311.12 | reverse complement strand
ACTGAGCCCGTAGAGGACTTTCACCTCCTAGATCAACGCCATGCTCGGCGCACAAGCACAAAGCCCACGACACATCGTGGGCTTTCATATATTCATGTTCAACTGGAAAACGGTGAACTACACAGGCTCTTCCATCAGAAGCTTAACACCCAGCCCAACCAGCACCATGCCCGTCACGCCTTCCATCCACTTCATAAAACTCGCGTTCTTGAGCAAGTTTTTAGCGGAATTAAGTGCACCAGCCAAACCACACTGCCACACCATCGCAATCATAAAGTGTACCGAAGCCATCAACATAGATTGCAATAAAGGCGAACCTTCAGGGTTTACAAATTGAGGTAAAAAGGCCAGATAGAAAACTGCTGTTTTTGGGTTAAGAACGTTAGACAGAAAGCCTTCACGCAAAGAACGCTTTGCACTGTAAGCCTGCTGAGCTTGTTCACCTACCTTCAAACCGCCACCGTTTTTCATCAAAGCTCGCAAACTGCTTAAGCCAAGCCAGATGAGGTAAACCGCACCCACCATCTTAACGGCTTGAAAGAGTTCAGCGGACTGGGCGAGGATTGCAGATATACCCACAGCAGAGAAAAACGCGTGTACATACAAGCCGCTACAAATACCAAAGCTCGTCATACAACCGTCAGCTAAGCCAGAGCGGCTGGTGTTGCGAATCACCAAAGCCGTATCTAAGCCCGGCGTTAGCGTTAAAATAGTGATGGCAATTAGAAATGCCTCAAAGTTCAAAATATCCATATCATTGTCATTCTTGTTCAGCAATCTATCATCAATACCGTGTATCTGAACAATTCGCAAGCAACAATTACCACCAGCTATACAACTCACTGATTTTGTGCACAATAGAACAGTTTAATTTGTTAAGAAATAGTAAATTCAAGGCATCGTACCGCCTCATGCTTTTCTCGCTATATCTTCGACTCCGCAAGTCAGCGTCTTTGAAAAGCAGAGCCATAATCAAAGTACACGAGAGATGAACCTTAACGCTGACACAGCCCTAAGGATCTTTTAAAGAAACCAAATTAAGAGTAGTCAAATGAGCGCATTCAAAAAACTAGTCGAACACTCTCAAAAATGTTCACGCTTTCAACACCTAGCTTCTATTTGTGGTTGGGACCAAGCTTCAATGATGCCAGCAGGTGGTAACCAAGCTCGTAGTGAAGCGATGGCCGAGCTTTCTGTTCATATTCACGGCTTAATGACTCAACCACAGCTTGGCGATTGGATTGCAGACGCTGAAAATGAAGCGCTGAACACTGAGCAACAATCGTCACTCCGTGAAATAAAACGCCAGTGGCAACAAGCAAACCTACTTCCAGAAAAACTGGTTGAAGCGAAATCTCTATCGGGTTCAAAATGTGAACATGCGTGGCGTAGCCAACGCGGTAACAACGACTGGGTTGGATTCGAAAAGAACTGGCGTGAAGTGGTTGAGCTATCTCGTGAAGAAGCGCAGATCCGCGCAGACGCAGCTAATCTAACGCCTTATGATGCTATGCTGGATATCTATGAACCGGGCACTAGCTCTGCTTCGCTTGATATCTTGTTTGCAGACGTTAAAACTTGGCTTCCAAGCTTGATTGATGAAGTGATCGAAAAGCAGTCGAGCGAGCAATTTAACGCACCATCAGGTATCTATTCGACCGAGAAACAGAAAGCACTTGGTTTAGAAGTCATGAAGCTGCTTCAGTTCGATTTCGAACACGGCCGATTGGATGAAAGTGTTCACCCATTCTGTGGCGGCGTGCCTTCAGATGTGCGTATCACAACCCGATACGACGAAGCGGAGTTCGTTCAAAGCTTAATGGGCATTGTGCATGAAACAGGACACGCACGTTACGAACAAGGCTTACCAAAACACCTAGCAGGACAACCAGCGGGCGAAGCTCGTTCTATGGGCATTCATGAGTCTCAGTCTCTGTTCTTCGAGATGCAAGTCGGCCGCAGCGACCCGTTCATTGGACACTTAGCGAACTTGGCTGGTCAGCAATTCTCAGGCTCAGAATTTGAGAAAGAGAACTTCCAGAAGATCTACACGCGCGTGAAGAAAGACTTCATCCGTGTTGATGCCGATGAACTGACCTACCCTGCGCACGTTATCTTACGTTACGAAATTGAACGTGACTTGATCAACGGCAAGATCAAACACACCGACGTTCCAGAGTTATGGAATACCAAGATGCAGTCATACCTTGGCTTAAGCACTCAAGGCAATTTCACTAACGGTTGTATGCAAGATATCCACTGGACAGACGGCGCATTCGGTTACTTCCCATCTTACACATTAGGCGCGATGTACGCGGCGCAGTTCATGGCTTCAATGAAGAAAACGGTAGATGTGAACTCTGTGATTGAAAGTGGTGACCTATCACCTATCTTCACTTGGTTAGAATCGAATATTTGGAGCAAAGGCAGCCTGCTGACCACCGATGACTTGGTGAAAGGCGCAACGGGCGAAACCTTAAATGCGCAATACTTCAAAGATCATTTGAGAAGTCGTTATTTATAAGAAAAGGGCACTTAATGTGCCCTTTACCTCTACGGGTAACGTTCTAAGCTTCTCAGAGGCAAGACCCCACATTGATATCGATGTATCGCAGTATCAAGGTAATCTTGCGTAATGAACACTTCTTTGTAGTCTGTTTTTTTATTGCAGACTGGGCAATTTGAATCTACTCGCACCTTATTTTTAGGTGATGTAAATAGACAACTATTACACCTTAGACCATAACCACCGTGGTGGTTGAAAACAAACTCGTCTGCTTCAATCATATCTTGAATCCGCTTCTGCTTCATTTCGGCATTTAATTGCCTATTTCGCTCTGCTATAAGCTCTGTTTCACGTTCTTTGTGTAAGCGTTCTTCTCGAAGTTTTGTTGCTTCTTCCTTTCTCTTTTGCATTCTATGTCTGAAATCTTCGATGCTTTGATCTCTTAGCTGAAAAACAGTTGGGGCAATTGTAGTAGTCACCACATCGTTGATTGCTAAATACTGAAGGTAATCAAGTATTACTTTAAAAGGAGAGATTATCTTATGGTTTTCTTCAATCGTTAAATACCAAGCAATACGCTTGTTAGTCTGTGACCCGTTAGCCTTTGCTTTTTGCCTTGCTTGATATTGAGCCATATTCAATCGCAACATGTTTGAATTCATAGGAGCATTTTTCTGAACAAAGCGCTTTATGTCGAAAGCCTTTATATCTTGATTTACACCAATTCGATACAAATGATCAACGATAAGCGCTTGCCATTGCTCACGCTGACACTCGATAATCCAGTCAACATCGGTTTTAAAATTAACTAAGCCTGAGTATTTATCTACACTCACCCACTTTAAAAAATCAGGGTTAACGTTTTGCTTCTGCTGTTCATTTCGAAAAATCCAACTGCTATCAACAGTACCCAACCAATCTAGTTCGTCTTTGATCTCAGCTCTGAATCGCTGTTTCGCATTTTCAATATTATGCTCTTTTCTCTGCTCACGCTCATATAGCTGTTGTCTTCTAGACTCCTCAGCATCTAAACGATTTTGAATAACACGGTTCCTGTTTTCAGCTTCAAGTTTTAGTTCAGCTAGAGCTTTATTTACTTTTTCCATTGCCTTCGGATGGTGTATCCAATTAGCGTTAATAGGATTGAAAAGAGCCTTTCTGATTTCTTTATCTTGATACAATCTGTCAGAGTTATGCAGGCTAGTTAAAACGACTTCTATAGCGGGCTGATTTTCTTCTTTTATCGCTGCCAACTTTTCTGCCTCACATTCATGAGTAACTGTAATTTCAATAAATAGCGAGCGATGTTTTACCCTTCCATGGCTATCAATTCGATACTTGTGCCAAGAATATTCGTTTTGCACAGAATCAAACCAAACCTTTGCTGTTGGGTACTTTATCTCTTCTCCAATAAGAACCGTGTCGTCGAGTAGAATTATTTCAGGTGTGTATGTGAATTCAGGTAATACAATGCATTGTTCTGATTCTAATAGCTGTTGTGCATATTGATGAAGGTAAGTCATTGCTTCATAGTCAAAGCAATCAGTCTCAATCGCATGAGCGAAATGCGGACGCTTTTTTTGACCTTTGTTTTTAGCAATGAGTTGTTTTCCACAACTGGGGCAAATGCAGTCACAAGCTAAACCATTAAGGACGTTTTTGACGTGGTGTATTTTTCCATTTTTTAGACCAAACGGTATAAGCATGTAAGTTCCCTCGAGAGACTAACCAAATATTATCGTACTTATATCCAATAGCATACAAAACCTAACGCACTACACCTAACTGCTTACCAACATAAATATGAAAGTGGCTCCAATTAAGAAAATTATCGGAATCCATCAATCTCCTTTCAGCATATCGAAGAAGATCTGTCTCGACTCAGGTGTGTTGTCTCTATGAGTTTCGTATTTTACATGCGTGTTTGCATCAACAGTTTTTGATAGCTTGATACTCCAAAGTGCTTTCATTTGGTTCGGTACAATTGAATATCGGACATCGATAATACGCAGCTCGTCTGTTGGGTCCTGAGCAATATAACCATTCGAGAACCAGCGGAAACGTTCAATGTCTTTGGCTTGTTGGGAATCTGGGTCTAGCCAAGGTAAATCCCTGCTAACATTCAGTTTCGCAATCGACTCTCCGAGATATACATTTACCGATGTGCCAACCCGCACTGCGTCTACATGATATTGAGCCTCTGTTTCGTACACCACTTTCCACACCAAGATATTAGCGAAGCTTGGTTTTGCCTCTAATCGAATCGGTGTGTGTTGCCTTTCTTGCGCTAATTGCCACCCAACCGCCTCTGCCCTGTCTCGTTGAATCATCCCTAATGTTGGATAAATTAGCGCCCAAGCAAACGCGACACGCGCGAACCAAGGCGCTCGTTTCAACGTTGCAAACACAAGCAATACTAGGATGGGAAGCGTATAAACAGGATCGATGATTGAGATGGTGTTCCAAGCAAAACGCGCGTTGGTGAAAGGCCAAAATAACTGCGTGCCATAAGTAGTACAAGCGTCTAACAGTGCATGAGTGCCATAACCCAGAGCACAAAACAGCCAGCTTTGTTTGAAAGAAAGCCCACACCTTTTTGCAATCAGGTGATGCAAAACCAAGGCACAGATCAAACTGCCAATGGGGATAAAGAAGAGTGAATGGGTAAATTGTCGATGAAACTCCAAAGCCAACAAAGGGTCACTTTGAGACTTAATCAGTGCATCTAAATCTGGCGCTAACCCGGAGAGCAGCCCTAATAACCCAGCAACAACCAAATGTTGTTTTTTGCTTGTCGATTGTGACAAAGAAGCGCCTAACACGCCCTGCGTTAAAGGATCCATAAACCACTCATTGATAGCATTCCGTTGAATCAAACAAGATACATTTAGCTATAGCAGTGAATTGTTCATAACTAAACGATTTTATCAATATACTCATGTACATAGCTGTATAAGCATAGACCGATAAACAAAAAAGAGCAGTTATGAAACTGCCCTTTTCTAATTATTGGTGGTTGATCAATTTATTCGTTTTTGTTCTATATATTCACACTTGAACGATCTTCAATTAACGAGCAACCATGCTTGCTGCGATAACCACCAGCAGTACTGAGAAGATTTTCTTAATCGTTGGAACCGGTAAATGGTTGGTGGCTTTTGCGCCCAACGGAGCCGTGAACCAAGACGTGCACACAATACCCAGCAGCGCAGGCAGATAAACAAAGCCAGCAAAACCGTCTGATAGAGCAAAGTGGCTGCTGCCTGAACTGATGTAACCTATCGAGCCAAACAACGCGATGACAATGCCACAAGCCGACGCACAACCGATGGCCTTTTTCATATCAACAGAGAAGAACGTTAATAGCGGAACCAACAATGCACCGCCACCAATGCCTATCATGGCAGACAAGCCACCCGTAATGGTTGTCAGCACCGTTAGCACGCCCTTGTTTGGCAGTTTTCGTTCCTTAGGTGCATCATTTTTACTGCTTAAGAACATCTTGATCGCAATAAGAACCACACTCACGGCGAACACAATACGAACGACTTTTTCTGGCAACAGAGCCGCCATAAAGCCACTAACCAGTGCACCCAGAGCAACACCGAGCATGATCCAAGGCGCCAGATCCCAAGGCACGTTGCCATTCTTGTGGTGAGCAAGTGCAGAAGACGTTGAGGTGAACAGTATTGATGCCAACGAGGTAGCGATCGCCGCGACAACAACTTGGTCAGACGGAAGAACTTCTAAATACAGTAAAATGCTGCTTAACACGGGAACAATGATCAGCCCTCCGCCAATACCTAACAAACCGGCTAGAAACCCAACACCACTGCCCAGTAACGCACAGTAGAAAATCAACAACAGCAATTCACTCATTTCATCCATCTCTTAATTAAATTAATTGTCTTAAATAACGCACTATTAATGTGGTTATATTTCCATCAAGCTAATTAATATAACTGACACCGACTTAAATATTCAAACAGAATAGATCATGAATATTCCTCATGTTGAATGTGAAGTAATACCATTGTTAATGGTCAACCTATCAACGTATAAAAACCTTAAGCGATTAACTTTATACGACATTAATTCTACTAAGTATTAATTTCAGACAGCATAGCCTTCGATTCTTAATCCGGTCACAAGCAAAAAATAAAAGCCGTTTTAATACTAAAGACCGAGAGAATCAGAAAAAAATTGGGATACCAAATCAGCATGAATAAAGAATTTAATTTTACGATTAAGAGCATTAGCCTCGACGAAAACTACCAGCCTGCAGACAGCACGCGTATCACTACCAACTTTGCTAACCTGGCTCGCGGTGACAGCCGTCAAGCGAACTTACGCAATGCACTACAAATGATCGATAACAGTTTCAACGCGTTAGCGCACTGGGATAACCCTAAGGGCGACCGCTACTCTGTTGAGCTTGAAATCATTTCTGTTGATATGGATATTGAAAGCAACGGCGAAGCATTCCCTTCAATTGAAGTGCTGAAAACCAATATTGTAGACCGTAAAACTAACGAGCGTATTGAAGGCATTATCGGAAATAACTTCTCTTCTTATGTTCGAGATTATGACTTTAGCGTACGTCTATTGGATCATAATAAAGGCCAAGATAAATTCAGCATTCCAGAAGATTTTGGTGACTTACACGGTAAGCTTTTTAAATATTTCGTTAGCTCTGACGCTTACAAAAAGAACTTTAATAAACGACCTGTTATTTGCTTAAGCGTGTCAGATAATAAAACCTATTACCGCACTGAAAACCAACACCCAGTATTAGGTTTTGAATACCAACCGAATGAGTCTTCTTTAACTGAACAATATTTCAAAAAGATGGGCTTACAGGTTCGTTATTTCATGCCGCCTAACAGTGTTGCACCTTTGGCCTTCTATTTCTTTGGTGATCTGCTGAACGATTACTCTAACCTAGAGCTTATCAGCACCATCAGTACCATGGGTACGTTCCAGAAAATCTACCGACCTGAGATTTACAACGCGAACGCGGTTGCGGGTAACTGTTACCAACCAAACTTGAAAAACTTGGATCACTCGCTGACTCAAATCGTGTACGACCGTGAAGAACGAAGCCAGCTAGCTGTTGAACAAGGTAAATTCGCAGAAGAGAAGTTCATTAAGCCATACCAATCAGTTCTAGAGAACTGGTCGGCAAATTACGCACTTTAATCGTCTATTGCGCTCTCAAACCACCCAAGGATAGGCAATATTATTATGAAAACACTATTACCGACTTCAACAGCGGGCAGCTTGCCGAAACCGTCTTGGCTTGCACAACCAGAGACGCTTTGGTCGCCATGGAAACTTCAAGGCGATGAACTCACAGACGGCAAACAAGATGCGCTGCGTGTCTCTCTGCACGAGCAACAGCAAGCAGGCATTGATATTGTGAGTGACGGCGAACAAACACGTCAACACTTTGTAACGACCTTCATTGAACACCTGAATGGCGTTGATTTTGAAAAGCGTGAAACCGTTAAAATCCGCGACCGTTACGATGCGAGTGTACCGACGGTTGTAGGCCCAGTTTCTCGTCAGAAATCTGTGTTTGTTGAAGATGCGAAGTTCTTACGTCAGCAAACCGACCAACCGATCAAATGGGCTCTGCCGGGGCCTATGACCATGATTGATACACTTTACGATGCGCATTACCAAAGCCGTGAAAAACTGGCGTGGGAATTTGCAAAGATCCTCAACGAAGAAGCCAAAGAACTTGAAGCGGCAGGCGTGGATATTATTCAGTTCGATGAACCTGCGTTTAACGTGTTTTTTGATAAAGTGAACAATTGGGGCATCGCTTGTTTGGAAAGAGCCATTGAAGGGCTTAAGTGCGAAACAGCAGTCCATATTTGTTATGGCTACGGCATTAAAGCGAATACGGATTGGAAAAAGACATTAGGCACCGAGTGGCGCCAATACGAAGAAGTCTTCCCTAAGCTGCAGCAATCGAATATCGACATTATCTCTTTAGAGTGTCACAACTCTCATGTACCTCTTGAGCTGCTTGAGCTCGTACGAGGCAAGAAAGTAATGGTCGGTGCGATTGATGTTGCAACCGATTCGATTGAAACACCGGAAGAAGTGGCTAGCACTCTACGTGAAACACTTAAGTACGTTGATGCCGACAAGCTCTACCCTTGCACCAACTGCGGCATGGCTCCCCTACCTCGCGAGATAGCCTCAGCGAAGCTTAATGCGCTAAGTGCTGGCGCAGAGATCGTTCGTAAAGAGCTTTCAGCGTAACGCTTTCCTAAAGAACAAAAACTATGCCTTTAAGCCTAAGTATCATATTGATGCTTAGGCTTTTTGTTATGTGAGTTAATGAGCTTTACGCGCTGCTTACCAGGTTTTATCTAGGTCTTGAGCATATAAAGAGATCGCTCGTTGGTACTCTTTAATCGCATCGCTATTCGTCGTGGAAACTAAAAGCTCAAGTAACAGCGATGTCGCTTCTTTATGGCGACCTAGTTCGACACGCTAACATACGGCTCCATTCTTCTTTGCTCATTGCGCCTTTAGAAAGGTAAATATTGTGTTTCTGCATTGCACCTTTCGTGTATGAAAGCTTGATGAATGAGCCAATTTCAAACGGAAGAAAGCTACGCTGTAAAGTCACATCACAAGCAACGCCATTTAAACGTACATGACCGTTCGTGATTTCAAACGAGCTATCGCGAAGCTTCCACCACAACATTAGAATTTTTATTAATGGAGGAACACAAATTATCAGCCCTATGGTTAGCAGCGATGAACGATCACCGTCTGATATCCAATAGACAAGACCTAGTGCAATAACAATAAACAGCAACTCTGAAAATAAGTATTTAACAAAATTTAGTTGGATACGGTTATCCATGACACTCTCTCAATGATGACCCTAAAGGCAGCTCCATTTCAACGAGCCCTTTCACTTCAGACAACTGAGTAAAACCTTTTGATTGATAAAGCTTAATGGCGGGGTTCTCACTGAACACGCGCAACACTAACTGAGCCGATGCTTGATTGTTCGCATGTTCAATAGCCAAATCGAGACACTTAGAGCCAAAACCTTGACCTTGACAGTCAGCTAATATCTGCAAGTCCCTAAGAAACGTTGTACCACTAGCGTAACTGAAGCGAACAACACCAATACGGCGATCCCCCACATAAATTTCATAGTTATCCAGCTCATCCCAGCTGCGTAAAAACTGGCTATGACCCCAAGCGATTCCACGAGCTTGATAGTAACTCGCCATATTCGTTTTGGTGATCGATTCAGCGAACTTAGGCTCTGAACCTTTGACCAACCTTACTTCCATATTGTGTCCTTTGTTTTCAAATCACATCTGAATACGGCATAGCAAAATGCCGTATATGTTGAATCATTTTTAGGTACATACTGGTTTCACTTCCTTCCATTGTGTATCCCATTCTTCGCCTAACAAATTAGAAAGTTTTTCACAGTCGTATAGATAGCGAAGACTATCTTTACAGTACGCAGTAAGTATTTCAGTTAACTGACCAGACGCTTTTTCGTTGTCTTTGAGTTTTCCGTACATCATCAAACCAGTCCTAAAGGTGTCTTGATCGAGGTCAGACGCTTGCTTCGATAACATCCCAAAGGAAATAGCGTTAATAGACAGGGCTAATGCAATCGCATCGCCTTCATCTCCCTCTAATTCACAAGCACTATAACGAGCTAACAAGTTCGATGTTTTAATTAATGGGGCAAGGTCTTTTGTATTTGCATATTTATAGGTTTCAAAACCTTGCCGCACCGCAGCTTTATGACTGTCTTCAATGCTCACAACATAGTCTGTCAAAACATGTAAGCTCGCATATGCACCTAGCCCGAAAGCCACAATGAACACGGCGATTAATCTGATCACTTATCTCTCCTAAAAGAACCTTGTGCTGGTTAATTTTAAACGGCGTCTTGTAGTAACAACCCTACTTGCCATCGACCTTTTCTAGAAACCAACTTCCTTGGCACGGCCCATTGGTTAAGTGCCATCGGCCGTCAAATCTACTGCCACTGCCACGTGCGGAAAAACGATAATCCCATTGGCGATGTTTAGCATATAAACGTAAGTCGCCGTTTTCCGTCACCCAACCCTCTAACGGTGTTCCATTGTAGGTAAGCCTTAGAGTAGCCTTACCCTCACGAATAGTTCCGGTGATGGTTGTGCGTTCACACATATTATTGCCAGTGGTGTTAATACGGCGGCCTAGCCACTCACCATCGAAATCGATAGAAGGAACAAATTGGGGACTATCCGGAAGTTTAGGAAACGACTCGGAATTACTGGACCCGAACCACTGAAGCTCACGACCAACAAGGAAGAAGACAACAAAGCCGATTGATATCGCTATCACAAATCCCTTTTTCATTAGCCTCTTCCTAATCCGCTGACCTTAAGAAAAGAACCCTAACATAATGAAAAGTAATAACTTACCATCAGTTTAATTAACTTTGATATATTCCACAAATTGCATTCAAATGTTGAATATAGAGAAAGCGGCATCGTACAAAATACCGCGCATTGAGAATCAATTATGAGCAGTGCCGGAAGCTCTGCACAGAAAAACCCTAACCTTCCAAGGCATTGCGCCAATACTGAACGGTTTTATCCGACACCAACCCTGTCTCGGTCGCCGCTGATACTAAAAAGTCACATAACCGAGCCGCAACCTCTTCATTACCCAACAAGTATAAACTGCGAATGGCTCGCGTTAACCTTAGCTGGTTATGGTCATGATTCTTTAACCATACGTGATTAGCCGGGCTAAGTGGTAACGATGAAGATATTTCACTCCCGTTTCGCTGCATACCCCAAAACTCAAGCATCAGGTCAAGCACTTGTAGATGAGCTGTGCGGAGCGCTTCTGAATTAGCAAAAAGCACCTTATCTTCTTGAGTAACCAACGGGGCATGTTGATTAAACTTAGTCCCCTCATCTATTGGGAAGAACACTTGAATGTACTTATGGTCATGCTCCAACCAAAAATGATTGTAAGCCAATAACTGTTCTATATTTCGACCAAATTTGTCCGGCGCTTCACCAGATATAAAGCGAGCAATCTCACTCATTTTAAAATCCTACTGACTATAAACCCCCACTTGTGGGCGAATGCATTATTACGCAGTAAGCCGTCTAAAGCCTAGTCCTTTACGTTGTAAGTACCGATTTGGCTTAGAACTCCACGTCCCACGCGTTAGGAATCACTTTTGAATAATTTCGACTTACTTTTCTAACAAACGACACGGGAACTCTGCGACACATTTTAGCTCTGCTGTATGTTCAGGGAATCGTTCCTGAAGAAAACACAATGCATCCGTTGGCGTTGGCGTTGGCGTTGGCGTAGCGTATGAGTTTTAGACTAAAGCCAGCAACCAGTGTGTTAATAACTGAGTACCAAAACCTGAACGACTAAAAGAGGTAGGTAAAATAAGCAGCGAAAGATTACATCTTTCAAAGAAAAACCCTTCAGAAAGCGTCCTTCGGTGCATAGAATTTCAAGCGACTTACACTAGTGAATAATGTAAGTCGCTAACATAAGAGACTAACGTAAGCGTCTCAACACAACCTGCTGGTCGAGCTCATTCTGATAGTCCGTGTAATCAAGCCCTTGATCAAATATGTACTCAGTGACAAGAGTGCGAATGCACTCAACTAATGTGCTTGCTTGCCAAGGCTTTTCAAAGTAACGGTCGATGCCTGCTGCATTAATCGCATTGATGGTATCGGTATGAGTGGCCTGCCCTGTAAGAAGAATTTTCTTTGTATTCGGAAAGCGGCTGTCATGGAACACGTCAGTGAGTAACTCCACACCCGTTTTCCCTGGCATCACATGATCAGACACGATGACGGTAATGTGTTCGCCTTCTGCGTCAAGTTCATCAATGAGATCAAGCACTTCTTGTGCTGATTCACAATCTTCAATATTCAGCCAACTCGCCAGCGGCTCTAAATCTTGTACCACTGCGCTCAGTACTTCTCTCTGGTCATCGACACAGATTAAATTAAGCTTCTCCATGTTCACCCTCTACTGGTAACTTGATTCTAAATACAGTTTTAGAAGCATCACTTTTCACAATGATACTTCCGCCATAACCCGCCACAATCCGCTTAACTACTGATAAACCCAAGCCCAATCCAAACGATAAACCACCTTTTTTAGTGGTGAAGTTGGGCTGAAATACCTTTCTACGAGTCGCCTCGTCTATCTCAGGGCCGTTATTCGCGATCGTAACTAATATCCTTTTCTTACTTAATCTGGTTTGAATCTCTATTGCGGCATCGTCTGAATTCGACATTGCATCACAAGCATTCTTTACAATGTTGACCCAAATCTGAACGAGCTCTGTTTTCGAGCCTTTAAAAGACGGTAAATCCGCAGGGCTCAATCGCACAGACACTCTACGTAACTCACTTTGTAGCAACGATAAGGCATGGTTAATGGAGTCGTTAATATCAACCGCTTCTTCGGTGTCGATATCAACTCTGCCAAGTTGTTTAACCGATTTTACGATGCCGACGGTGTGTCTAGATGCCAAACGCAAATCATGTAAATCACAGCCCATCTGCCAAAAACGAATCGCTTCTTCTGGTTTTTTCAGCCAATGCTTTGAAATAACGTCTGTTGCAGATAAAGCATCAATTGGAATCGCCTTTGCAAGAGAGCGAGCAATGTTTTTGTCTAAACCATATTTTCTTTCAAATTGTCGCCCACGTGTTCGTGCTTCTGACGACGACGTTTTCTGACCATGCATTAACCCAAAATCGAAAAATTGACTGGCTTCTGGATGCACTTCTTCAAGCAGATCCATGATGACCGTTTCAAGTCGACCAGATTTACTATTTACGACACCAATAGCGTTGTTAAGCTCATGAGCAATCCCTGCAGCCAATTGACCCAAGGTCGTCATTTGCTCAGCAGTATGTAACTTCTCTAGCGCTTTTTGTTTCGCTATCGCTTCTTGTGTTGCGCGGCGTTGACGACGCGACAACTCATTGACAATTACAGGTGTGAACTGTGCGGTAAGAGGACCAAATTTACGTTCATCTTCTGCAGGCGTGTCTTTATCGATCCACGCTAACTCAACATCGGTTTTAGCAACAACCGTTGAAGATGCTGTCCAATTACCTGAAAAGAAGCTATGAACGCCTATAAAAGCCCCACTACCCGCGCTAAATACTCGCACTTGCGGTGTATTCGCATCGGTATAAAACCCTTCCAGTTCTCCACTAAACACATAATATAAACGAGTGTTTAACGCTGATTGTTCAATAATGGTGTTACCGGCACAGCACGTCACCCGACGTTCTGTTTGGTTAAAATAGCGCTCGATCAGTGCTTCTAGCTTTTGTTGATACACGTATCGTTATCCTATGTGACCAATTGAATGTAGCACCCACACCATAACAAAACTCAGTAGCACACCAACCACACCCAAAATAATACCGATTCTGGCCATTTGATTACTTTGCACATGACCAGTGGCATGAGCCAACGCATTCGGTGGCGTACTGATTGGCAGCGACATACCTAATGAAGCGGCAAAAGTCACAACCAAAATTAACGTTAGCTCACCGCCTAGTGGCGTGAGTGAAGCCATAGACGAACCTAATGCCGCCATAATTGGCATTAACAAGTTAGCCGTTGCGGTATGAGACATAAAGTTTGCCATTACCAAACACAAGAACGCCGCTCCGAACAACACCACATAGGGTGAGTAGCTATCAAACGGAATACTGTGTACCACGAGCTTTGCTAAGCCAGTTTTATCGAGCGCTAAACCAAGCGCAATACCACCTGATACAAGCCACAATACGTCCCAAGAAATTTTCTTCAGGTCTTCTTTATTGATGATCCCTGTGAGTGAGAACACAGCGACAGGAATCAGAGCGACGGTGTAAGAGTTCATGCCATGGCTTGAACCCATTAACCAAAGAATGATGGTCAGCGAAAA
Source organism: Vibrio sp. 10N.247.311.12 (assembly GCF_041467515.1). Taxonomy (NCBI): domain Bacteria; kingdom Pseudomonadati; phylum Pseudomonadota; class Gammaproteobacteria; order Vibrionales; family Vibrionaceae; genus Vibrio; species Vibrio sp. 10N.247.311.12. The sequence goes on along the minus strand of NZ_JBFSUV010000047.1, from coordinate 30,397 downwards.
AGTGACGTACACCGCAATGGCTTTAGGCGTTTTAAGGAATTTACCTTTGATGCTTAGCTCGATTTTCTTTTGGTCAGCTTTGTACATAAAGCCTATTAAAAACCACGCTAACGCCATCATAATCACAACAAACGGCACACCAAATGCCATCCATTCACCGAACGTAATGAGGTTATCGCCAACTAAATATTTAAGTGCGATAGCGTTCGGAGGGGTACCGATCGGAGTACCAATGCCACCGATGTTAGCGGCAACCGGGATACAAAGCGCAAACGCTACACGACCGGGGTCTTTCGGACCAAACACAGCCAGTACCGGCGTTAAAATAGAGAGCATCATTGCCGTTGTTGCCGTGTTAGACATAAACATCGAAAAGATACCAGTGATCAACATTAAGCCGAGCATCACAAACTTTGGGTCTTGTCCAAATGGCTTCAACAACACGCGAGCTAAGTTTACGTCTAATCGATATTTAGTGGCGGCCATTGCTAAGAAGAAACCACCCAAAAACAGCATGATGATTGGGCTAGCGAATGTCGCCATGATATCGCTGTATTTTAACAGCTCACCAAAATGTTCCTCCCCATGCTCAAACCTTAAAAAGATCAGCCCTTTATCCGACAACATCAATAATTGCAGAACGATAATAACAACAGACGTCGCGTAGATCGGGATGGGCTCGAACACCCAGCACAATGCCGCTAATAAAAAGATCGCGATAACGCGTTGTTGAATAATCGTAAGGCCTTCAAATGGAAACGCTGATAGCGGCATGACGAGGATAATGAAAGGAATTAAAATAGGGATAATGTATTTAATATAGGGGCGCATAGCACAAAAACTCTTCCTGAGATAACAACTACTTAGAAATTAGATTTACAGTTCTAATTTAGATCCGACAACGAATTATCGACCTCTTATCACTATCTCACTATCGGCTAGATCAATGATTACGTAATCGCGATATCCCCTTTTTCGATTTTGTGCGCTACCTCTACGTTTGTATGTCATTTATTGTTGCAATTAAATTCAGGAGAGTGGTTTCTGCGTTTCTAGTCATAATCCGTTCCGGTTATTCTAGGTACTGTCAGAACAGATCAGTCGCTTAAGTCATGTCCATAAATTGAGGACCGCTTCTGAGTAACCTCTCAAATATATGAGTTAGACTTACTCGGATTGTGCGTGGTTTTGCATTTCCTTTTGCCGTAAGTTTATTTTCAAGCTCGCTTAGTAGAGCATGGAAGAAATAATAAAAAGATACCTATTCTCCCCCGAAAACAGTTCTACACAACACAACTTTCGACCGGCTAATAACATGACTATTGTTACATCTAAAAAACGTCCTACCGTTGGCATTGTGCTGCCTATGCTCAGTGGCTTCTACATGGGCGAGCTAAATGCAACCCTTAGAAGGCTTGCGAAAAACCATAAAGTCAATCTGATCTTCATCCGCTCGGGTGAGCGAAGAGATTTTAAACTTCCTATATATTTTAATCATCTCGATGCCCTTGTGGTCGTTCTCCATGCAGCGACAGTAAAGTTGATCGAAGAAGCTATAAACGCAAACATTCCAGTCATTTCTATTGGAGCAAGCTATGCGCCGCTGCCCGTTGAGCAGTATTATAGTGTGCAAAGCGATGGTGTCACTAAGCTCTATGAATGGTTACAAAGTCAAGGACACGAAGAAATCGGCTTTTGTGGCGATCTCACTGTTAATGATATCAGGTCTCGCTTCAAAGCGTATCAACGCACGGTGATTAATCATAAAGGCTCATTCAACCAACGCCATTTCTTCCGCGTGTCGAATTGTTCTCTATCTGGGGGACGAGAAGCCGCAATAGAATTTATACAGCGTAAATCCAAATGCACTGCGGTTATCTGCGCAACTGACCACAATGCTGTAGGTATGATGGAGCAACTGTCTCACAGCAATATCTCGGTACCTGACGATGTCGCCATCGTAGGCATTGATAATATTTTCGTCGGTCAACAATTCAATCCCAAGTTAACAACAGTAGACCAACAGCTTGAGCTTCTAGCGACGCAAGTATTTCACCGCGTGTTGGAACGTATTTCTGGGAAGCCTTTTAATAATGCCAATAATAGTGTCCCGCAAAAGCTCATCGTTCATCAGTCTTGCGGTAACACAAACCCAGATCTCGAACATAAAGAAGATATCAACTCAACTCGCCAAATCCTCTTAAATGTGCAAGGGCGTTCTCCCGCTGAGATATTCGAAAATTTCTATTCACAAGCACAAGGAGGTTTTGACTCAATTAGAGATGCTCAAAGCCTTTACGGAAACAATCTTGACTGGGCCTGTCTCGCTGAGTGTAATTCGGAGCAATACACTATTAGGAAATGGGTAGAAAAAGGCATGACTCAGCCAACTACCCTACCGCAACAAACAGATATTCAAGACGATATTCGCAATTTCCCATTTTTCGAACGCTATGATCATTTCGTTGCTTCCATTCTTCCTATCAACTCAGGGCAAGAAGATCACTGGAAGCTCGTCGCTGTTGTTGATTCATTGCAAGATCACCAAGATATCGGTACACAATCGGTATTCAATAATTATTTAGATATGCTCGCACTGTTCATCGAGCGCGACGAGCTTATCAATACAAGTAACAATCGTCAGAAGAACTCCCAACAGTTGTTGCAACAGCTCAAAGTAGTATCTAACAGCTCAAACGATGGTATCTGGGATTGGGACTTACTAACCAATACTCTTGTCTGGAACAGTCGGTTAACCAAAATGATTGGCTGTCAAGATACCTTTTCTGATCGTAAGTTAGGATGTGACCATCTGTTCCAATATATACACTCAGAAGACTTAGAACTTCTCGAGTCCGCCATTCATAACCACTTAAACGAAGAAGTACCGTTCAAATGTGAATTCAGGATGAAGACGCAACATCGCGGATATATCTGGGTTCATGCCAATGGCTCAGCGGTTCATAATGCAGAAGGGCAGGCTGTGCGCTTCATTGGCTCAATGACGGATGTAACTCAAGAGCGAGAAGATGCGGAAAAGATTCAACACATGGCGTATTATGATGCGCTTACTGGCATCGCTAATCGCCGGAAAATAATGGAAAGCATCGCGCAACACATTGTGAATCGACCTAACCAAAAACGCGCGGTCATGTTGATGGATCTTAACCGTTTTAAGATTATCAACGACTCTTTTGGTCATCACGTCGGTGATGCACTTCTTTGCCACGTGACCAAACATATTCAGAACGTGCTATCAAGTGAACACCTTGTCGCACGTTTGGGAGGTGACGAATTCTTGTTTTTGTGTAATGTCAGTTCCGAAGCAGACATCAACGCACTCGCCACGCAGATTTTAAATGCCGTTCAAAGCCCATTGATCGTTGATGATATTGAGATTATCAGCCAAGGAAGCCTAGGCATCGCTATGTATCCTTATGATGGCGTAAGTGCCGAAGAATTAATTAAGCAGGCCGACATTGCCATGTATCAAGCTAAAAAGCTGGGAGGACAAAGCTATCTCAACTTTCAAAGGTCAATGGCAAAAGAGACGGAAAACATAATCGAAATAGAGCACCAACTCAGTCGTGCCATCGCTCAACAAGAAATAAAGGTGCACTACCAACCTCAATATTGTGGGCAAGATGAAAAGATTACTGCTGTTGAAGCACTAGCAAGATGGGAATCTCCAACATTGGGGGATGTCCCTCCTGACCAGTTTATCGAGGTTGCTGAATCAGCTGGCCTAATCAGCAAGCTTGGTGAATGTATCATTCATCGAGTTTGTAAGGATGTTGAAGGATCTGAATGGCTACAAACCATGAGCCATATTTCCATTAATATCAGTGCAAAACAGCTGATACAGCCTCACTTCGCTCAAGAAATCATTCGAACTATTCGCCAATACCAGCTTCCTTTGACGTTATTCTGTATTGAGATAACCGAGTCAGCAGCAATTGTCGATTACGAGTTATGCATAAACTCACTTAAAGAACTACACGATGTAGGAATTTCTATCTCTCTTGACGATTTTGGCACGGGATTCTCTTCTCTATCTCTACTAAAGCAACTTCCACTAAGTGAAGTAAAGATCGACCGTTCATTTATCTCTGACATAACTCAAGGGCAGACCAACTTAGACTTCGTCAACACTATGATCATGATGGGTAAAAGCTTGGGCTATCGTGTTGTAGCTGAAGGGGTGGAAACTGCTGATCATAACCAACGCCTAAACGGACTGGGGATAGATCTGCTGCAAGGTTATTACTTCAGTAAACCTCGACCATTAAGTGAACTGGAATCAGAAGTGGCTATCAAATTGACTAGAGCTTAACCGTGACACAACGGCATTATTTAAAAGTAATGCCATTCTTATTCACGCTTTGCGTTAACTTTACTGCCTATTGGCAGGTTAACGGAATAAAAATGAGAGTAAACAGTAGATGACATAAAGGTCGTTTAGAACCACAGATAGACCTCGTTGAGATGCCTTATCTGGACTACGACAAACAGACGTACTACCCCAATCAGACAGTTATCTTCTGGCCTCGCTACCGCTGGGGCGCAGGCGGGAATGCTGTCGCATCGTTTGCACCAGTCACTATTTCGCCAACAGAGTAAGTCGTTTCTTATTGAGTTAGGGCTTAATCGCTAGGCCCTAACTCTTCATTATCGAAGGTAAGTAAAACACAAGAGACCTACTCAGAACCTAATTACAGGGAGTAATCAAACACAATGATGTCTTCTAAAAGCGGACGAAACACATCTTTCAGCGCATCATGCTCAGGGTGCAGAAGGTAATTCTGACGGCCTTCTTCATCGGCGAACGTCATTAACACCGAGTGGGTATAACCTTGATTCTTGTTTTCAGGGCTGTCATTTAATCCCCATTCTACTGAAGTGACCCCTTCAACCTTGTTTGGTATCGCTTCAAACAACATCTTTAGTTTTTGAACCTCTGAAGCCTCAGCGTTTTCTTTAAACTTAATCAGTAGAATATGACGAATCATTCCCGTTTCTTTTTGAGTCATTCCTAGTCCTTTCGAGCGTTCGCTTACTGGTTTGTAATGCTTAACCAACACCGAGTCGCGTTCTTAAATTAGAGAACAACAAAATGCCACACGTTACACAACATGCCAAGGCTAGATCGCTAGAGTTTATAAAATACTCCACAACCCAATAACGAAAAATGCTGCACCCGAGGGCCCAGCATTTCTCATGACAATGGTAAGCACATCTTTAACGTTAATCACGACGACCTGTAAGCTGGATCGTTTGGTCTTGATCAACGTTCTTTTGGAATTTTATTCCGCCATTAGCGGCGTCATTTCTTCCTTCAAGCACTGGATCAGATTCAACACGCTCAGCCTTTACTTGATTGCCTTCGCTTCTCATCATATCGAGAGTACTCGCATAAGTACCGTCAGCCGCGAAAGCCGTGTTCATAGATAAAGCCATCAATCCAAGTGCGATTAACTTGTTCATACATCACCTCGTTGTATTTCTAATTCTTTGTTCGTTTGGTATCTGTGTTTTTGTTGGAGTAACTTTAACAATCGAACATGAACCATAGGTGTGAGCTATGTGATGAGCTGCCGCCGCTCGCAAAAAGACGCACCTTTGAATCAGTGGTTATTCCAAATGTTGAAGTCTACCCTGAAAAACAAACAAGCGTAGTTCAGCTTTTAACGGGTTAACTACTTAAAGGCTTAACTGCCTAACTCCCCTACCATCCAAAAAAAGAAAAGGCTCCCGAGGGAGCCTTTGATTATGTTTCTAGTGACTATTCGCTTATGTTTTTATTTTAAAATGCTTCTTCGAGCGTTTGTTCATTCTTTTTTTCTGTCTGTTTTTCAACGGTTTCAACCTCTTTCAAGCGCGCAGTGAAGTGTCTTAACACCGGCGGCTCGTAGGTAAAATCGAGCCCTTTCACTTGTCCTGCATTCTCTTTCACTTTTTCGAATGCTTCGATAATGAAGTCCATGTGTGTTTGTGTGTAGGTCGCGCGAGGAATGGTAAGGCGCAACAACTCAGCAGGACATGGGTGTTGTTCACCTGTTGCTGGGTCGCGTCCTTGCAGCAAAGACCCAATCTCAACCGCTCTGATACCCGCGACTTTATAGAGTTCGCACGCCAAAGCATGTGCGGGAAACTGACCAGCCGGGATATGAGGCAGCAATTTACCCGCATCGACAAACGCAGCATGACCGCCCGCTTGCTGACACACGATACCCATCGCTTCTAAGCCATCAACAAGGTATTGAACCTGACCAATACGGTACTCTAACCAATCTTGGCGCATGCCGTCATAAAGACCAACCGCAAGGCGCTCCATCGCACCACCCTCTAAGCCACCATAGGTTGGGAAACCTTCCTGCACGACACACAAGGTTCGACACTCTGTATACACATCCATGAAAGAGTCGTCTTTAAAGCATAACAAGCCGCCCATTTGTACCATCGCATCTTTCTTGGCAGACATGGCTAAACCATCCGCGTATTTGTATGACTCACGCGTGATTTGTTCGATAGTCCAATCTTGATAACCGGCTTCACGCTGCTGGATGAAGTAGGCATTTTCAGCGTAGCGAGCAGAGTCCATGATCACTGGAATATCGTACTTCTGAGCGATTTCGTATACGGCTTTGAGGTTAGCGACCGAAACCGGTTGTCCACCAGCCGAGTTACAAGTAATAGTGCTCACGATGTAAGGAACGTTGGCCGCGCCCGCTTCTAAGATAGCTTCTTCCAATTTGACGATATCGAAGTTGCCTTTGAAGTCGGAATTCACTGAGGTGTCGAACGCTTCTTTGGTATAAACGTTCTTCGCCACGCAGCAATTTACTTGAGTGTGGCCTTGCGTGGTATCAAAGAAGTAGTTCGACAAGGCGACCATTTTACTACGATCCAACCCCTTCTCCATTTCACGCTTCTTGATCAGAACCGGAATGTAAATCTGCTCTGCGCCACGCCCTTGGTGAGTAGGAATAGTCAGCTCATAGCCGAAGATATCTTTCACCGCATTCGACAGTGCATAGTAACTGCGACTGCCGCTGTAGGCTTCATCACCCATCAACATCGCTGCTTGCATACGTTGTGTGATTGAACCCGTACCGCTGTCGGTCAGCAAATCGATGAACACATCATCACTGTCGAGCAAAAATGGGTTCATGCCCGCGTCGACAATGGCTTGTTCACGATAGGCGCGAGTTGTTCTTTTTACTGGCTCTACAACACGAATACGAAACGGTTCTGGTAGATGTTTGAAGTTTTCCATAATAATACCTTTCAATACATTCCGATCAGGTCGAAATCTATTTTATTTAGATGTCACGAATCCTCACCATTAAATTATTAGTTCCGTATAAATACACACAGAAAATTAACAGTGAAAATAAAAAATTAAATAATGACTTATTAATCAAACCTAAACTGAGGCTGAGATAATTAGCGAGAACGACAAAACAACGAATATTCTGCACGAAATAATAAGTGCGATATTCATGAGTTCAAAGGTTATCAAAGCTGCTGATAGGTAAACAAAGCATGCTGCTTTGCTGGCGCGTGACGCCTAGAGGGTACTACTCTGAAGAAAGGCGGAACGAGAGCTGGTGATCTAAGGTATACCAAGCTAACAAGGTTAGCCATGTTGTTGATTGCCATTTCAGATACATGTTCACAATATATCCCTACGTTGAAATCAAGATGATCCGAAATTTAAATATAGTGCAATTGTTTTATAAATACAGCTTAGAAAAGTATAAATGTGATCAACATTTAGAATGATAATTAAATACGATAGCATCGTTATATAAACTGTGAATCACATCCGTTTATATACTATTAAACTAGTTCAGCGAGTTACTTAATAATATCGAATCTCTTTTAAACTCAATACATCTCTAATAAGGGGCGAAGATGGCTGTTTTCTAAAAAGCTGTCTTCTAGAGAGCTACTGAGCTTAAAAATCCAAGCTCTAAAACTCGCCGATCTAGAAAAGATAAATTCTGATGAGGCTCAAACCTCACCAGAATCGTATTCGCAGTGAATGACTTACTTCTTCTTCACGGCTTGCTTGATGGCCATTTCAGCCAGTTTTGGTGTCGCCGCTTTCAATACGCTGGGTGCCACCTTCTTACCCACTTTGACTGCTTTATTCAGTTGGCCTTTAACCGACGAGCCTCTTTTCATGGCTTCTAAACGTTGGCGGTTTCTCTGAACGTTATTTGCGTCAGCGATACGCTCTATCAACGTCTGCCTTAAAGTATCTAAACCAAACTGTACCTTTTCTGGCGCAATCGCCAGCGGTAACACGATATCGGTTTGCAGTAATATATGATTGTATTCGAGCGCTTGAGCAATGATCTTCGCTTTGGTCGATGTTGGATTCTCTAAGTCATACGGTGGCTGCCAATCGTCTACAGGCTTTAATCTGTCTACCTGATTCACAACCGACACCACAATCGGTTTCTTGCGTGAGATGTTCTTAGGATCGTCATAGAAAGCATCAAATCTATCTTTCAATTGCTTATCCAAATCACGTGCAGACTGATTGGCTTTAAGCACCCATAGCACCACATCCGCTTGGGTCATCTCTTTCAGCATTAAGGCTTCGGTTTTAGGATTGCCATCAAGCCCCTGAAGATCAACAACGCGAACATCATTGTCGTCGACAAACGCGTTATACACCGTTGAAGTGTCGGTTGATGGCAGCACATCCACTTCTGCAACCAACTCTTGCTTGAGTGCATTGATAAGTGAAGATTTACCCGAACTGGTTTGTCCCACCAGCACGATTCGCACAGGCTCTAGCTCTGGAGCAAAGCGTTGTTCGTCGAGTTCAGAAACATCAGACACTTTAAGTGCCTCATCTTCAATGCTGAAACGTCCGCTGTAGAGGTCAATCGCCACCGCCGCAACTTCATCTAACAAGGCTTGTTTGGCGGCGTATTGCATGTCATCAACCACACCCCTTGTCATCGTTGCTGTCGCTTGTTCTCGTCCTAAATCAGAAATCACCTTGAGTGGATTCAAATACAAGTTTTTAAGGTGGTTACCCCAAATAGCCGCTTTGAAGATCTTCTGTCCTAGCTCACCGTATTTATCGTAGGCTTCGTAGCCCGCTTTGATGTAAGAAACCTTGAGATACTCAATGCCGGGGATATGCTCTCGCACTACCAATTTGTAGCGTCGGCTGACCTCTTCGAACAGCTTTAGCCCTTCAGGAATCGAAAAATCGAGTGATTTCTTATCAAACTTTTTCGCAACAAATTCAAGTACCTCTAAACCGGTTTGGTCTAAGTTACCCCACTCTATGTCGACCATTAATTGTTGGCGTACATGGTGTTTTGAATCATTCCAGATCGACAGTTCTTTTTGAGACCAATCAGCCGAAGCCTTAACCAATGCATCGTTGATATCAGCTTTTTTATGCTGTGATTCAGCTTCAGCACTATCCTCGCCAAGGCCGCCACTCTCTTTATTCGAGAAAGACTCTTTATTTGAAGAGCGGCTTGAAGAACGGCTAGAAATGAATAAAGGAATGGTGAACACCAAGGTACTCACGGCAATGGCAATCGACATTTCGAGTAGATAACCGTATTTGATCGCCAAGAAGACACCAAAACCCATCATGATAATGCTTGGGAAGATCGCCGAAATCAGGGCAATGCCCCAGCGTCCGCTCGATAGCACCGCCAGTAATCGAAATAGGTTTCTAATTTTCTTCATAACCCGACGCCGCCTTTCCTTTTTTCAGAGATTCTTTGTAGATCTTCTGCATCTCTTGTTCAGACACTTCTTCACCTTTGTTCTTATGATAGAAGTAAAAACAAGCCGCGCGACCTAAACCATAAGAGGTGCCGAAACTCATTGCCGCTGCAGCCACCGCACCTACCGTTTGACCATAAACTGGAATCAGCTTTATCAACTGTCGAGTGCCCAGCTTCATTCCGTATTGCAAAGCAAAGCTGCTTCCCAGAGTGCCTATCAACTCACTAAAGACTCTCTTATTCCATTCGACCCCATATTGATTGGCCAAGCTGTGAAGCATTTTGGCTTGAATCGCAGGTACCGACACCAAACCAACACCCGGAATCAGGTCACTCGCTGCGGCACTTCCTGCATACCAAAGCACTTCGTTTTCTACTTGATCAAAGTTGGCTTCTTCTTGCGTGGAATGTTCTTTGTCTTGCACCATCATTCCTATCACCGGAAGAATACTGCTCAGCTTTTCTAACAAGATGTCATAGTTGTAAACCGCTTCGCTGTTAGACATAGCGTTGTCATCCGTTTCGAAATCGACCGCTACCGATTCAAACTCTTTACCCCAAGCCTTCTCTACTTGGTTGGTGTTGAACTGAATTTGCCTTGCTCGATCTGGTTCACTGGAAGACAACACCGCCGTATGAACCAGCAACAAGTGTTTAATCTTCTTCTGTTTCTTAATCTGTTTTAGAGCCGTAAGCACAGCGGATTGTTCAGGTTCGTCGGCTTTCATTACAACGACTAACGCATTACCTGCCTGACCAATCTCTTCCAAATCCTCTTTCGCATCGTAATTCGCTTCGCTGAGTCCTCTGGTATCAAGAAACCTCATCACGGGTTTGTCTTGCGGAAACTCATACGACATCGCCGTCATGGTACAAGGCGCAAAACCATTGCCCACTTCTACAGAAGAGTCGCCCGTGACCGCTTGAATAAACGATGACTTGCCCGCCCCCGTTTTGCCCAACAGCCACAATGTAGGAAGATGCTTGCGCTGATATTCATGAGCCTGAGTCAAGTCTGGGTTCTTGCTCGGATTAATGAAGTCTTTTATTTGATCAAACATGTTTAGAGTAACGCTCACTTGATGTTGAGATTCGAGTTGATGACAAAGCAATACTGACTTATATAATCACAAATCATATTAAACTTATGTTTGTTCAGTCGCACAGGTTTACAATGCCTAAACGCTTGTTTTTATTTGCGCGCTCATTTTTATAGACGCTTTTTTATACGTACGGGTATCATCGTATTGATTCGGGTACCTAACGAACATCAACAAACACAGAGAGCTCAAAGAGAAGTATGGAACAAATTTATTTAGCTGGCGGCTGCTTGTGGGGTGTACAAGAATTTATTAAGTACGTTCCTGGTGTTATCAGCACAGAAGCAGGCCGTGCTAATGGAAGCGCCCAGCCAACAGAGAACAAAACGACACAAAGCGACGGCACACAAAGCGATTACAATGGCTACGCGGAGTGCGTACAAATTGAATTTGATCCAAACATCACGTCAGTCACGATTTTGATGGAACACTTGTTTGAGATTATCGACCCTTACAGCTTGAATAAACAAGGTGTCGATGTCGGAGAGAAATACCGCACAGGTGTATACAGCACTAATGCAGAACACTTAACCGAAGCTAAGCACTATATTTCTTCAAGAGATGATGCCGACCGTATCGCTGTTGAGGTGTTGCCGTTGACCAATTATGTTGCCAGCGACGACATCCACCAGCATCACTTAAGTCACTTCCCTGAAGATCACCACTTATGTCATATCCCTTGGGATCTACTGCATAAGTATAAATCACAGTAGTCTCGACGTAAGATTGAGATGATCACGACCTAAGATCGATAAAGCCTCAACAGACATTATCTGTTGAGGCTTTTTAAGTGTTATGGTCAGGACAGCTATCGTGAATTGATTTGGTAGCTCAAACCATTAAGCATTAGCCATTAAGTAATGACCCATAGCCAATAACTTACTTAGTCGTATTCTCAAGCACGTAGTCCGGACCCGCTGTTTCAGCCGTCACGACCGCAAGTTTAGACACGTCTGCACCTTCGCCTTGATAAGCGTTGATACCGTTCTCAACCGTCATTTTTGGCAGTTCAACCGAATAGCTTTCAATCAACCCAGAATCCGTTACTTGACCTACGTAAGTTTCGTCTGTGTAGGTTGCGCCGACTAATGGGTAATCTTGCGTTGCACGCACACTTACAAACTCAGGAGATTGCGAGTTATCAACCACGTTGTGTTTGAACGCCACATCAACGCCCGCATAAATGCCTTCCACTTCTGCGTTGTCAAACAAACTTACACGGTGACTTTGGTTGCCGTAAACAATGCCCCACTCAGTATCAACTAGAGAGTTGTTCTCGATAGTGATGTTTTTCGGTGTCCACTGCTTGTTAAGCTCTTTGCCTTTCACCGATTGATCTAACTGCTCACCATTCGCTACGTCGATGATACCTGTGTTGATAACAATGCCGCCACGTAGGTCAGCGTTGCCTTCAATCAAGCCATCGCGGCCTCGAGTATTTGCAATGTAGTTATTGCGGATCACATGGTCTTCATCGTAGATACGGACGCCGCCCGTTAGGCGCTTTCCATTACCAAGAATCATGTTGTTCTCAACTGTGTTGCCTTTTCCGTGACGCAGTGAAATAAGCGCAGTGCTTTGGAAAATAGTATTACCTGAGATCGTGTTGTCGCCCGACTTAATCGAGATAAGCTCACGCTCACCATCCATATCGATCATTAGGTTGTTCACGAACTTAGAACTTGAATCCCACTGTGAAGCTTTAGAATCACCAATACGGATCGCTTCCCAGCTGTTGCCGTTGTAACGAATCGCTTCTTTAATGTCGAATTCGTTGAACTGGTTAGGCTTTTGGTCCATGAAGATGTTGTTTGCGATCAGGTGGTTGTCTGCTGTGTCATCTTTTTGCACACCAATCAAAGTGCCGCGTTTTTGCTTACCTTCGAAACGGTTGTTGATGACTTTGCCGTCTTTACCCCATAGAGAAACCCAAAGGTACTTTGGATACTCAGAACGACGCTCGTCTGGCTCGTACGTGTAATCGTGGTTGAAGTAGTAGAATGTTGAGTTTTGAAGCGTATTGCCATTACCCATCATACGAACTGCGCCAAAGCGTTCGTTAGGACCGCCCTCAGTAAATACCAAGCCATCAAGCGTGATGTCATCACCTTTCAGTTCAAACTGAATCAAACCAGTGATCCACGCAGATCCTGCTTGCTCAGCCTTGATAGTGATGTCATTCGCCGTGATCGTCACTTGACCTAAGTTCGCGTATTTACCGGCAGGGATAACCACTTCGTCGCCATCTTTTAGGTTTTCAAATTGTGCTTTAAGCGCAGCCACTTGCTCTTCCGAAGCAACGGCTAAAGTGTCGCCATCTACCTCTGTTAAGCGGTCACTGCTCAATAGGTAACTACGGTCAATTTCGCTAACAGCAGGCGTAGCTTGTTCAGCGACACTGACTACGGGTGCTGTTTTTTCTTGTGTTGTACAGCCTGTTGCAAAAGCGAGTGCGAACGCGCTAATAATGCTTACCGATAATAGTTTTTTGTTCATCGTACATCTCACATTAAAGTTTGGATTATAAAAATGACGACCACCCGTTCAGGTGGCCGTGATGTTATTTAGGATGCGTATTAAATTAGCCTTCGGCTGGAGTCACTTCGTCTTGTTGCTCGACTTTGTCATCGACTGCTTTAACAAGTAACAGACCAACAGAGAACACAATCAAGCCACACAGAACGAATACCATGCGTCCCCACATTGGGTTTGGCAGTACGAACATAGTCATTACGCCCACACCCGCTACCGCGATAAGTGAACCCAACATACGACGTTGCTTGTTATCCAGTTTCTTCTGTTCATTACTTTCAGCAACTAGTGGCGTCGCTAGGTTGTTGAAGAACTTGTCTACGTCTTTCTCACGGTGCTCAGCAAGAGGCTTGTAGAACAGTGTTGAAAGAACAAAGAAGCCAGCAGTAAATATGATGTGACCGATAAGGCCGATAGCCACTTTCAGGTCAGCCCACTCACGGCCAGTTAGTTCATTTAGACCGAACCAGTTTTGAATCATGTCCGCAGTGATAACGAAACCAACGAAGTAAGAAACCACACCACCTACAACTAGCGTGCCCCAACCTGCCCAATCCGGTGTTTTACGGATGAAGAAGCCACAGAATGCTGGAATTGTCATTGGGAAGCCGATCAATGCGCCCACGTACATCATGGTGTCGAAAAGGCTCAGACCTTTAAGAGAGTTGATGAACAGAGCAACCAAGATGATCGCGATACCGAAGAAGGTAGACGTTAGTTTAGAAACAACCATTAGCTCTTTCTCTGTCGCTTTAGGACGAAGAATCGGCTCGTAGAAGTTCTTAACGAAGATACCTGAGTTACGGTTTAGACCTGAGTCCATTGAAGACATTGTTGCTGCGAACATAGCGGCAATCAGAAGGCCAACCATACCTGCAGGCATGTATTCTTGAACGAAGTAAAGGTAAGCGAAGTCAGCGGCTTTGCTGCCAGCTTCTGGGTAAGCAGCTGCTAAATCAACACCTTGACCAGCCATGAACCAAGAAGGCATGAACCAGATGATTGGACCAAGCGTCATTAGTACACAAGCAAGCAGTGCTGCTTTACGTGCGTTGTTTGAATCTTTTGCAGCAAGGTAACGGTAAGAGTTAAGCATGTTGTTGGTAATGCTGAACTGCTTTAAGAAGATGAACACAGCCCAGATGCTGAAGATGCTCATGTAGTTAAGGTTGTCACCCGTGATGAACGAATCCGTTGGGAAGTCGCTAATGATCTGCGTAACACCGCCACCGTGGTAAATAGCAACGACTGCACATGTCACCGTTACTGCCATGATGATAACCATCTGCATAAAGTCAGATGCGATTACCGCCCAAGAGCCGCCCGTCACTGACATCACCAGTACAACCAGACCCGTTAGGACAATCGTCGTTGTCATATCAAAGCCGAAGATACCCGATGCGATGATTGCTAGACCATTCAACCAAATACCTGCAGAGATAACGCTGTTTGGCATACCAGACCAAGTAAATACTTGCTCATTCACCTTACCAAAACGCATACGAATCGCTTCAATTACCGTCACAACACGCAGTTGACGGAACTTCGGAGCGAAGTAAAGGTAGTTCATTAGGTAACCGAATGCGTTCGCGATGAAGATAATCGCTACGGCAAAGCCATCGGTAAAGGCTTTACCTGCTGCACCAGTAAATGTCCAAGCACTGAACTGGGTCATAAATGCGGTTGCACCTACCATCCACCACAGCATATTACCTCCCCCACGGAAGTAATCACTTGTCGTACTTGTAAACGTTCGAAACATCCACCCTATCGCAATTAAGAATAGGAAGTAGATGCCAACTATCAGGGTATTGAGTTCCATCGTTAGACCTTTTATTTATGTTTTTTTGTTGAGGTCACTATAAATAAATGGCAAGCATATTTGTACTACAATAATCCAAATGCGTGACAATGATCTTACAGTCTGACACTCAATTAATCATACAAGTGATCGAGTTCAAAGTTGCACCACCTAGGAGCGCAATTCCTCAAGTCAGTGCAGTTATCCGCACTAAATTTCGACCAAAACCCCGAAAAACATGAACAAAGTCTCTAAAAATCGAAGATTCATCGTTAAAAACTATTATTCTTGACGATCAAAGCTTAAAGAAGAGCAGCAAAAATATCGTTAGATATAATTTATAAAAATGAATTAAACCAATGCATTTGTAGTACAAATAAGATCGATAATTTGCTTTTAAAAGTTCCCTATATTAGGCAGCCAATAATGAAAACTTGAAAACCACTATTAGATACTGACAGGGATACACGGAAGTGAAATGCTTTTAACACACCCGTTACACTTTCCCCGTCCAATAAAAAGGTGTCATTATGAAGAAATACGTTCCAATCTTAATTGCTCTTAGTACGGTATCTTCTATGAGCTATGCAGCAACACCGCGTGAAGATGCTGTTGACTACTTACAGATGCGTAAAGGCGTGGCTTACCAAGTAAACCATTCAAAACCTTTCACTGGTCAATTTGAAGAGAAGTTCGATAACGGCCAAGTCGCGACCCAAGCTCAGTTTGCCGATGGCTTAGAACTTGGGCTAGAAACTAACTGGTATCCGAATGGCCAAGTCGCTTCTAAAGTGAATTACGTAAAAGGTGAACTGCAAGGCAAAGCTGAAACCTGGTATCCAAACGGACAGAAAAAAGCAGAACTCAATTATAAAGACAATGAACTATCAGGCACCGCCTCTCGCTGGTATCCCAATGGGGAACAAAGCTTGACAGCTGAATACAGCGACGGACAAAAAGATGGATTGGTAACGGACTACTACCCGAACGGAAATAAGGCCAGCCAAGCGAAGTTTGATGAAGGTGAAGTCGCGAACGGAAAACTTACTCGCTGGAATACTAACGGTGACAAAGTTGAAGAACTGACCTTTAAAGATCACAAAGTCACCTCTAAACAGGTGTGGATGCCTACAGAAAGCTAAGCCTCAAGAACAGCTCTCACGGAGCTCTTTGATATAACTAAACGCCTGCTGTTAAAGTTTGCAGCTACACGTCTGCAACTAAGAGACAAGAGAAGAGAAACGAACATTCATGTGATTAAGCGTGAATGTTCGTGGCTTTGATGCTGTAACAGACTCACTTAAGCGTGTTGTCATCAACCTAAAAGCCTATTCTTAAGCCGCGGTTTACACGCTTATTGAGCCGCACACGACTCTCTACTCAAATTTGAAATAAAAAAACGCTCATGTTGCCTGTATCAACATGAGCGCAAGGGTAGATCTTCGACTACCATCTCCTACCTTTCTAGATGAAAGCAGAAGTTATAATTAGAATAGTTGGGAGCAATAATCAAAATGCTTTCGCAAGCACTTCAACGATTTCTTCTTTGTCGCTGATGAGAACAACGGGTAACGATTCGAACCCAGTTCATTCCTATCAAGTTCATACTTATATAGCAGGCTATGTCACTACCTTGCCTACTACATTTCAAACCTTCTCTGATTGAGTTTTAAATCACCTCAAGTAAATGTCTCATGTTCTTAAAGCGGTGGATTTAATCCATTTAGCTTCAAGACCACTCTTACTTATTCGGCTTCACACCGTCTGTTCATGCAATCAACACAGCAAAGTTATGTGTTGCTACAGAAAGTTAGTAAATAATAATGTATTACAAATAAAAATGATATCTAAAGGTTCAATTTTTTGCTGTAGCGCACATTTATTGATGAACAAAACTCTTCAAAACCATTATCAACAGCCAAACAAATCACTAAAAAACATCAACTTAACGAAACAACTCGATTTTGTAACCCTTTGTAAATAGTGGTTTTGTCCTAACAACACGATCAAGTTCACAGATCATCACGCCTCGGATCGCTACCATATTTGTATTATTTAAATGCAAAACAAATTTGAAATAACCAAGAAATAATTTCAAAAACAAAATGCATTTAAGACAAGAACTACTCTATTTGGCTTGTAATTATGGCCAATACTCAACCATATAAATATGGAATTAATACCATGAATAAAACTAAAATCGTGATTGCTGTGGCATCTGTACTCGCTGCTGGCTCTGTATCTGCTGCGTCTTTCGATATGAGACACGAATACAAGAGTCATACAGATCAACACGCTACTCGTGTAAAACTTGGCGATAGCATTGGCAACTTCCTTGTAGATATCGAAGCGAAATTCAAGGGAGAAGACGGTAAATTCATGGAAGATTTGAAGAACAATGGTTGGGAGCTTGGTCTAAACTACCGTCATGTACTAAACGATAACTGGACAATGACTTACGGTATGCCAATTGAAGCTCGTGAATCTGGCGTTACATACAAGCCTCAAGTTCGTGCAACATACAAAGTGGATAGCGTTGATGGCCTAAGCCTAAGTGCTCGTTACCGTTACGATATGAGACAGAACACTAGCAGCTCAGAGTATCAATTCGATGACAATGGTGATGTTATTGTTGATAGTGACGGTGTTCCAATCACGGTTGATAAAAACGTTTCTAATCAACGTCGTCACCGTCTAACGGCAAACGTTAACTACTCAATGGAAAACTGGCGCTTTGGTCTAGAAGGTAACTACTACAAAGCGGATGGCTATGACATCTACGACAACGACGATACCAACTACGAGTTGAACGCAAGCATTCGCCATATTATGGGTCAATGGGCACCATATGTAGAGTTTGGTGATGTGAGCACTTCATCAACTAAAGCGACTCGTGAACTGCGTAGCCGTGTTGGTCTAACTTACAGCTTCTAATCGATAGCTACATGAATAATCTAAGATAATTACTGTCCTAATTTTCTAAGACCTAAACAAAAGCCAGCTTAATCGCTGGCTTTTTTTCCTTTAAAATCAGTAAAATAAGAGCCGCGCACTTGCAGCTCTTTTTCCTAGTGACTAATCCGATAGAGAAAGGCAACGGTCACATTATCGTTAGGCACAACTCGCTTCTGCTGAGCCAAAAACAATTCCGCTGTCGAAACGGCATCGGCTAATGCATTGTGGCTGTTGTACTCAGGAAGCCCGTACCTTTCGCGAGTCCCTGCCAAGGTTAAATCGACTTCTTCATGATTGCTGATCGCTTTCTCCATGCTTTTCTCAATACACAAGGTATCAAGCCAAAGCAGAGGAATCGCTCTTAAACCGTAGCAGCGAAGAAGGTATTGGCTAATGAACTTCTCTTCGACCACACAAGCGTGTGCGACAATGATCTTGCCTTTTGCTGCTTCGAAAAACGTCAGCATCGCATCATGAATAGAGGCGCCCTCTTCTAACATTTGCGGCGTAATATGGTTGATAACAGCGGTTTCAGCGTTGATCTGCGAATCGTTATTCAGATAAATATGCTTGGCTGACGCTAAATCGATTCTCCCTTTAACCACATCGACCCACCCCATAGATAAGATAAGGTCTTGCTCGCTGTCTAAGCCCGTGGTTTCGAGATCTAAAATGATGTATTCGCTGTCTTTGGCCAAGTCCGTCATTTCAGGACAAGGCTGCTCTACGAGATCATGTAACGCCTCTGGCAACTTAACCGTTCCCAAATATTGCTTACGTTTACGTTTAATTCGCTCAAGCGGGTGAAAATAGTTTAACAAGGCTTTCATTAACGTGCTCCGAAACGAATTTTCGCCGCTTCTTGAAGGTCAGCAATGATCCTAAAGGCATCTTTCAAATGTTTACGCTCAAAGCTACCAAAGCTATCTGGGTTGATGTTGTTGTCAGGCACATCCCCGTTCTTCAGCGCTTCAAGTTGATGACCAAAACGGAAAGAGAGAATGAACTGGTAAGCACCCAGAATGTTCTTGAATGCATCGTCGCTCAGCATGCCTTTTTCATTAGCAGCAGCGAAACGTTCGTCAGTCGCCGACAAGTCGCACTCCACAGCAAGGCCATAAATACGCGCTAAGTCGATAATCAAGTTGATCGCGTACTTCTTCACGTTCAGCGTTTTCTTATTCTCACCTGACTTCTCTAGCACTAAGCTATTGAAGATGCCAAGTGGCGGGTTGGTATTGACCGCGTCTTTCACTAGCGTGCTTAAAAACTCACGGTTACCGCGAATATTGCTATGCAGCTCATCGCGCAGAATACCTTCGAACTCACTGTTGCCGTAGATAGTACGAATTTCTAGGAACACACTGATATTAAGCAAGCGTTCGTACTCTGGGTTAGCCACCCACTTCTTGTAGTAGTGCTTCCATACACTGAGTGGCTGACACCATTTTGGCGTCGCAGCCATGAAATTACCTGGACATAATGGGTAGTGACAGCTTGCTAAGCCGTTGGTCACCATCATCGCTAAGTGTTTGAAGTAAATACGGTCACTGTCGGTTGCATCGTCAGCAAGAACAATCGCGCTGTCTTGGTCCGACAACATGTGCACTTCATTACGTGCGTGCGATCCGGCTACGATCCAAGAGAAATCACACGGTGGTGGGCCTAACTTATCAATCGCTATTTGAATCAATCGACGGGTGTAGGCGTCCATAATCATGGTCATTACCTTGCCGACGGTTTCAGGCGCCACTTTACCTTCCACCAGCGCTTCAAAAATAGCTTGTCGCTCTGAGGTGAACGAAGACATGGTTTTCACGCTGCCCGCGTATTTGATTTTCTCGATCAAGAATATCGCTTGAACACGGTGGTTTTGAACCAAATGAGACGTAGTAAGAAGACCAACGACCTTATTCTCTTTCACAACGGGCAAGTTACGGATATTAAATTGCATCATGATAGAGGCCGCATGCAGCACCAGATCATCCGGTTTTACAGTAAGTGGAGAGTGCGTCATTACCTCTGAGATCAGGCTATCAGTACTCACGCCGTGGGCAATCACTCGCTTAGTCATGTCTCGGTCGGTGATCAAACCAACAATGGTTTCACCTTCATAGATCACGGCACACGGTGAGCGTTGATGAAGCATTTCAACCGCAACCGACTGGATGGTTTGCTCAGACTTAACAATTGCCACCTGCCCGCTTGCCACTTCCTCAACTTTACGAATGAACAGGCCTTTCTCTTTATTCGACCAGACCACATCCAGTGCCGACTTCAAGCGAACCTGCGCCTGTGAAGCAAAGTGTTCTGCGCAACTTGGAAAGGCTTTGAAAAGCGTTTGAAGTGCCGAGTGTGGAATCACATAAAGTAAGGTGTTTTCGATTGCGACAGCTCTATAGCCTTTTTCGTCGTTGACTTCAGAATCTAAGAACGTAAAGCCAAACAAATCTTCACTGCCTAGACGAGCACGAAGCACACCATCCGATTTTCGTTGCTCCATAGAGCCCGTTCGAATGATATAGAGCGATTTTTCCTTCCCAGACTCACACAAATCGACCACATCTCCCTTACCGAGATAAGTAATTTGCACGTTAGAGGCAAGTTCGCGAAGTGCTTGTTTAGGGATCTTATCGAATGGGTCGATTTGACCTATGAATTGAAGAATATTTGGCAGTAGAGACTGGGGCATAATCACACTCACAATAATTTAATTAGTATTATTATATAACTTAAAATACTGGTTACTAGTGCTTTTAACGAAACAGCAAATAATAGATTAAATATTGGACACCAGTCAGGTTTTCATCAAATTTGGATGCAAAAAAAGCACGTATGGAACGTGCTTTTTAGAGGTCACTGCTGAAGTTAGCTTTTGTACAACCGTAATTTTAACTTTGACTACCCTAGTTTTGCGAGAATGACCTCTCGTCGATAATGCAAAACGATCAAAGCTAAAATAACAGTGAAAACAATTAACTAACGGCTGGTAATCTGTGATTTGTTTCTAACAGGTGACTTGCTGACGCGTGGCGTGCTTTGTCACTATTACCTGCCATGATTGCTTCATAAATCTGGCGGTGTTCGTTAATACAAGTACTTCCCTCTTCAGAAGAGTGAGAAATAAAGTTAACAAACATGGTCGTCAAGATGTTACCAAATGGAAGGTAGAAGTCGTTACCTGTTGCATTGAAGATCAGGCTATGGAATTTCATATCAATATCTAGCCAACGCTCTTGATCAAGCGTTTCTTCGCTAGAGATTTCTACCATTTGTTGGAAAATACTAGACAGCTCAATACGTTGTTCTGCACTCGCGAACTGAGCAGCTAAAGCACACGCTTCTGGCTCAATTGCACGGCGTAAACCCAAAAACTGATGACAGAATTGGTCTGTATCGGCCAAACCGTCCATCCATTCGATCAATTGTGGATCTAAGAAGTTCCAGAACGCGCGGTTAACAACGCGAGTACCAATCTTAGGACGAGATTCTAATAGACCTTTTGAAGTCAGAAGCTTAACCGCTTCTCTTAATGCTGTTCTACTGATACCAAATTGCTCACACAGAGCCATTTCACCAGGGATAATAGAACCTTGAGGCAAATTGCCCGACAAAATACCACGGGCGATTTCACGTGCAACTTGCACATGAAGGCTTCGCTTAGAGCCTGAAATAGAATTGAAAGAGCCAGCCATGTGTCTACTTACCGATTAGATATGTATTATTTAACTCGGACTATAGCACTGATTTATATCTTCACCAACACAGCATCAGAATAACGTGAGGTCACTACCAGTAAAGGTTGGAGCAATATTTCACAAACCTGCTCATCTTTAGGTTTATAAAACCAATTCAACCTATTAATTCATACAAATAGTTCTCATTTACTATTTCAATGTATGCGTGAACTCACAAAACCACCCTTACTCTCACTATTTATGTCGGTAATAACCCGTTTTTAGATAAACACCCTTGAATATAGCAAGTGTTATTGTATGATTTATTGGCGTGAATAATCTACAATATAGGCGGCTCTGATGTTTAACGATTTAAAAGGCAAACGCATTCTAATTACTGGCTCTACTGCTGGTATGGGTTTAGCTACCGCACGTGTCTTTGCAAAATACGGCGCAAAAATCGGCATCAATAGTCGTGCTTTCAGCCCAAAAGTCGATGACGTTCTATCTGAACTTACCGCACTGGGTGGCGATGTCGCCTTTTTTCCTGCAAACCTAATGGACACATTAGAGTGCGAAAGGTTAGTCAAAGAGTTCACTGATCATTTTGGTGGCATGGACGTGTTGATTAACAACGCCGGTGGCCTTGGTGGTCGCGCCAATCTAGAAAATATCGATGATGAGTTTTATGAGCGCGTAATGAACCTTAATGTTCGCTCTGCGCTGATGACAACCAAGTTCTCTATCCCGCACTTACGCGCCTCTGCTGCTGAGTCCGGGCAAACATCTTGTGTGATTAGCACGGGTTCGATTGCCGCTCGTGAAGGTGGTGGTGTGGGTGCTGGTGTATATGCCGCATCGAAAGCTTGGTTACACGATATCCATCGGAACTGGGTAAAAGAATTTGCTAAAGACAATATCCGTTTCAACATAGTTTCACCAGGCACTATCGATACCGCATTTCATGACGGCAAAAGCGATGAGCTAAAGTCGACCATTGCTAGCAATATCCCTATGGGTCGCTTTGGCAGTATTGAAGAAGTAGCACCTACTTTTGCTTTCTTTGCCTCACATGCTTGCAGCGGTTACATCACAGGTCAAATCCTAGATGTTAACGGCGGACAAATAACGCCCTAGTTAGCTGGTTTATATAAGCTCACTCAGCGATTTAAGTTCGCCACACTATATAAGGTTAACAGACCCGAGTAGATGAGGGAAAACCTCACACTAAATTCGACGTATACACTGACACTAAACACCAGATTCGTCTGGCTTTTAGTGTTTTCAAAGTTTCAATTTCAGGTGGTTTAAATGTCAATATTTACATTGGTGGAAGATTCAAGCCGCCGAATTCATGTTCAAGTGGCGAGACAAATTGCTCGCAAGATCTTGTCAGGCGAGTTAGAAGAAAATCAAAAGTTACCCAGCGAAATGGAGCTGTGCGAAATCTTTGGAGTGAGCAGAACTGCCCTTCGAGAATCAACTAAGCTACTTTCGGCAAAAGGTTTAATCGAGTCGAAGCCAAAAGTGGGCACTCGTATCAAACCGAGAACACAGTGGCACTTCTTGGACCCGCAATTGCTGTACTGGATCCAAGATTTAGAAGATACTAAACCCTTCTTGTCTCAATTCTTAGGCTTAAGAAAAGCGATTGACCCGGAAGCGTGTGCGCTCGCTGCAACCAATGCAACTGTAGAGCAACGCAAAGAGCTTTCGATTCTTTTCCAGAAAATGACCATCGCAGCAAATAGCTTCGATTATGAAGAGTGGACGACCAACGATCACCTGTTTCACCAAACGATTTTCTTATCGACAGGTAATCAATTTTACATTCCATTCGCGAACATTCTGTCGACTATCTTCAAGCAGTTTATCGACCACTCCGCTGAAGGCGGTCGCTTCTGTTTAGAAGAACACAAAGCGATTTACGACGCAATAATGTCTGGCGATGCCAAGCAAGCTCGAATTGCTTCTCAAGTCCTGCTAGACGATGAGAACCAAAAGCTCTCTAGGGTTGAATTAGCCATCGCATAACCGAGATTAACCAAACTGACTTGTTTTTCAAAGACACAAGTCAGTCTTGTTTTAGCACCCATTTTTTAACCATCAACTACCGTAGTGTTTTCTTCTTTAAACGCTCTACTCCGCCACCTCAGAGAAAGCTTACGGTTATACACATAAGGTGTTGTTTGTGTCTTCACAATCGTACGTAAGGAAAAATTTCTCTCTCGCCTGGCCCCTCGCCTTAAACGGTATCTTGATGCAGTCGATGTTGATGATCGACACACTGCTTGTCTCTCCTCTTGGTGAAATCCCTTTAGCTGCAATGGGGATTGCGACGACTATCGTTGCCTTTGTACTGGGAATTCAAATGGCGCTGGCAAACGGTACTCAGTTAGTATTAAGCCGCGCAGTGGGCTCTGGCATCGCCGCATCATTATCTAAAGCATTTTGGGCAGGGTTATTTATCAACCTTGGCGTAGCAACACTATTTTGGCTTCTACTTACTTTTTTCGAACAACCCTTGATTCAAGCTTTAACAGATGACGCTTCCCTTCACTTAGAAATCAGCCGCTATCTAGACATCTCGAAATACATCGTTATTTTTACCGCGTTAACGCAGGTGATCATTGCTTTATTTAATGCGCTAGGCAGAACTAAAGTCCCATTCAAAGGTTACTTAATTGAACTGCCTATCAATGCTGTACTCTCATATGTGCTGATTCATGGTTTTTCTAATTTTGAAGGGATTGGAGTACAAGGCGCTGCATTAGGCAGCATTATTGCAATAACGATCCGCTTGCTGTATTTGGTTTTGTGCGTGCATTTAAGCTCAGCGATTTCACTCAAATTAGACGCTCAGCGCTCTGAATTCTTTACCAACGTTCGCCGTCACTTTATCGAAATATTCCCTGTAGCAGCGAACGTGACCATGCTTTTGATTGGCGCAACGATATATCAATTGTTGTATTCGCAACTTAACATCAACGCTTACGTAGCGATTACTTTGGTGATGCCTTGGATCAGGGCTGTCTCTCAATTTATTACCGCTTGGGCTCACTCTTCCGCAATTACTATCAGCCAAGCGATTGGCTCTAAAAAGATGGATGACCTAGTCAAAAACGTCGATACCAGTATTGATATTGCGGTCGTCATTTCTTTTGTGTGTGCAATCTTGTTCGCAGGATTAAGTCTGGTCATTGGTGACATTTACCCGAACTTGGATGAGTCTACCTATCAAGCATTGGCCGTTATCGCCCCACTCTACATCTTCTTGCCGATTGTCCGTGGCTACAACACGGTTCATGGGAATGTATTAAGAGCCCTAGGAAAAACGACCGCAGTCTTCAAAATCAACTTTACTGGTCAATGGGTAATTTCAATTCCATTGTGTGCATTGATCATCTTTGGATTAGACGGTTCTATCTTTTGGGCATTTGCCATCCAACCATTCGAAGAAGTCGTGAAAGCTTTCCCATTCCGTCACTTGGCTCGAAAGTCTCTTAAAGAGTTTGATGCCGACAAAGCCAAAGAGTTGATGTATGACTAAACTCCGTATCGAGTTGTCGTCCTAAAATCTTCCTACGCTTTCTGATTACAACCTTGTCTTTTGACAAGGTTGTATTGTTTCAGCTGTACCGTTCATTGGTAAGCTTCATTGTACTCTCGCTGATACCCGGCTCATCTTAAATCTCATAGAAAACAAAAAGACCACTCAACATTCGGTTCAGTGGTCTTCGAAAACATTCCTTAAGGCCTGTTTCTAACTAGCCTTATGTACTATTTGCCGTTCAACTTTAGTGCCGAGAAAGTCACACTGTTATAGTCGCCATTCTTTTTATCGACAGCGAAATCGCCAGTACCGCCACAACCTGGCCCCCATACAGGGTGAGAATCGCTCACGCTACATTGGCCGTATGCGCCCGCTTTGTAATAGAAATCATCTTCAGCATAACCCGTTGGTGAATCAAGCTCATCAATACCCTTGCTCAGATCGATTTCATACTTAACCGTATCGTGACGTTCTGTTTCAAACGTTAGGTACATCATGGTGCCTTTCACTTCCACTTTGTAGCTAAACTCTTCACCAAGAGCAATGCCTGCTTCACCCGGTTCCGCTGGGTTTTCCCAAGTGTTACCCCAAACAGGGTAAGCTATATCGGCACGGTTAGGATCTTTCTTCTCTAGGTTACGCTCATAGTTCCAAAATACTGAACCCATTTCTTGGCCAGGAAACTTCTTATAGAAGATCTTTAGTGGTTCATTACCATGCCCGTAACCAGTTCCAGCTTTGATTAACTCATTATGTTTTTTAGCGTGAATCTGACCAACAACCACCGAGTGAGCTGGGTACTTTTCTGGGTACTTAGCGTTAATCGCTACGTGATTCACTTTTAGGGTCGCTTCTAGCGTGCCGCCAACGGCACTGTACTCGCTTGCTGATGGATGGCTAGACAATGCCCATTGGTTTCCTTTGTCCGCCGTATCGATTGAGAAATCAGCACCGCGTGGCATCTGGCGTAACTCAGAGCGTGCGTTTTTCGAGTTCTTCGTGGTAATAGCTTGGTTTTGTACTTCAAAGACGAGATTACCGTCTTTATCAAGGTGGAAGAAATCGCTGTGTGAGTAGCTCATCATTGCCACCCCTTCGATTTCGTCAACACGTCCATCTTCATTGATATCTGAAGGTATAGTTATTTTCCAATTGTGCATATCGAATTTATCGGCAGGTACGGGGTAAGAAACACCGTTATTTGCGAAAGTAACCATTGGTACAGTCGCTAATAGCGCCACTGCTAATATGTTTTTCTTAAACATGACTCATCCTTTATTGTTAACAGATACCGAGTACACACTCAGTACAGAAACCACTTTTGAACACGAATTAGTACTAAATATTTTCTCTTCGACTTAAATAAGCCAACCGATAAATAGAATTTACATTTAGCCATTTTGTAACTTTTATTAAACATCTGGCTATGGTTTATATTTATGCCTCTCAACATGCTCCCTATGTTTAAGCCACGATGGTTAAAATCATCATTATTAACATATAGAAACACTTAATATTTGTATTATTTTAACACATGCAAAAAAGTGAGTTTCTAAGGTTTGTGAATATGAGAAGTACGTCATGATTGATTTAATACACAAGCCCTAAATTGAGATATTCATAACATTTAGCTATATACTTGGGCCATTAGTCAGAACTTTTTGATAGATCTCACAGAAATCTGACTCAATAATAAATACCATATTTGTCATACATTAATTTAATACCATGTAAGGTATTGGTTTGTGAGCCACGGGTACATTGGATGTATCCAGAATTAAAAAATAATAGTGAGACAAAGGTATGAATTCTGTTACAAAAATTGCTGCAGCTGTTGCATGTACTCTTTTAGCGGGCACAGCTACTGGTGCATCTCTTGATTATCGTTACGAGTATCGTGCTGCGACGGATTATACAAAAACAAATGGCGACACGGCTCACGTAGACGCTCGCCATCAACACCGAGTGAAGCTAGGTGAAAGCTTTAAACTGTCAGATAAGTGGAAGCACTCAACGGGCCTTGAAGTTAAATTCCATACTGACGATTCTTACTACGACGCAGATTCTGGCGAAGTTAAATCAGCAAACAGTAGAAGCTTCTATGACGGCAATTGGTATATTTACGGTATGGAAGTAGAAAATACAGCAACTTACAAAGTCGATAACAACTGGTATCTACAAGTTGGTATGCCGATCGCTTGGGACTGGGATGAGCCGAACTACAACGGCGGTGACTGGAAGATGAAAAAAGTCACTTACAAACCTCAATTCCGTGTTGGTTATAATGCGGATATGGGATTAACGACTGCCATTCGTTACCGTCACGAGTATGCTGATTTCCGCAACCATACACAGTTTGGTGATAAGGATTCAGAAACTGGCGAACGTTTAGAATCAGCTCAAAAATCCAAAATAACGCTAACAGGTGCATATAAAATTGAGTCTCTACCGAAGCTTGGTCTTTCTTACGAAGCAAACTATGTAAAATCTTTGGATAACGTACTTCTTTATAATAGTGATGACTGGGAATGGGATGCTGGCTTAAAAGTAAACTACAAGTTCGGTTCTTGGAAACCTTTTGCTGAGATTTGGTCTTCTGATATCAGCTCATCTTCTAAAGATCGCGAAGCAAAATACCGTGTTGGTGTTGCTTACTCATTCTAATTAGAAATAGTCAATTTATAAAATACCCCTCTCCTCTTGTAAATTTTTGGGGCATATTTTAAGCACTTTATTTAAATAATAGGATGTTCTAATTAACGTTAGTTTCATCCTAATAAATATTTAACGACTATTCATTATCTACTTCTTATGTGATTTACATATGGATTTAATATCATAAAGAGAATATTTTATGCAGATTTCTAAAGTCGCTACAGCTGTCGCTCTTTCGACAGGTTTATTATTCGGTTGTAACAGTGATGGTTTACCTATCCCGACCGATGGTTCTACTGATCCAGGTAACCAACCTTCAGCATTAACTACGGGTTACTGGCAAATCAGTGATGGTAACTCCGCTTCAATATCCGCGTCATCAAATGCAGATCTTCCAAATGTGTATGTTTTCCAAGAAGATGGTAATCATAAATACTATGACGACGATGATGACTTAGGTACTTACACGATTAAAGATGCAAGTGCTTCTACTAATAATTATGATGAAGAAGCCGGTACGGTCTCTTTCACATATTATGAAACAGGCACATCAACGATCGAAATTCTAGATGGTGTTTTTTCTTTCGATGACGCTGGTGCTCTGAATATTTCAGATAACACCACTGGCATAGACTACTCTGGTTCAGACCAAACTGCGACTGACGCCGTACAAGAAGCTATCAGTGAAGCCAATAAAGCAAATGGTATCAATGGCTACGTTCAAATCTTGGACACCAACAATGGCGGTGTAAAGAATGATGTGGGTGAACTACGTTTGAAATTATCTGACAGCAGCACAGGGGCAACAGTAGACAGTATCGCATCAGGAAAGGTAACCGTTGACTTAATCTACCAAGTAGATGAAGACACCGAGCAAGAAGCGAATGGTTCAGGTAACAACGCTTATATTAGTCTCTACGCTTCTGGTACTTCTAACACTAATTTACACGGCGAAGTTATTTTTAATGCTGGAGAAATTTTCTACCGTTCCACGGTTACCGATAGTAGCGGTAAACCTCAAATTCCTGATGAGCCTGTAGGCACTTACACTTTAGGTGAAGATCTCGCGGTTGAAATCAGTTGGGCGAGCGGTTACTACACATTCAAAGTCAATGACACTGTATACGACAATAGCGGCAACGGTTTTGAGGCTTTCGACAAAGCTGCCGTTACTATCGTGTCATTGAAGCTTGGTGATACTTCCAACACAACACATTACGAATTGAACGCTGATAACTTTAAAGTTTATTCAAATGACACGACTACTGACGAGTTAGTATTTGAAGATAACTTTAATAACTATCCGAATGGGCAACTTTTGTCAGGCAATCCGTATAACAACAATACTGCGGAAGCGACTGTTGTTGTGGATGGCGGTAGTACTGAGCCAGAACCTGAACCAGATCCAACGGACAACCAGGTGGCGGCTATTACTGATACGGATACTAGCGATACTGGCGAATTACGTTACAAGTTTGATTCAGGCATGACGACGGGTACACATAAAGTTTCGATGTACTATGATGCTGCTGAAACTGAGTCTGCATATGTTTCTTTATTTGATTCAGCTAACTCTACCAGTTCATTAATCGGAGAATTCAAAATTGATGAAGGGAAGATCACACTCCGTGGTGAAAGCACTCAAGTCACGACATTCACTCCAGGTACATGGATTGACCTAGAGATGTCTTGGGACACATCAAGCTTGAGCGCTGCTGGTACTTACACCGTGAAAGTCAATGGTACAGAGTATGGTCCTTATACATCACAAAACACTAATCCAGGTGTGGAAGTCACTGCGACAACCATTAAGTTCTCATCAAACAGTGGAACAGCGGATACGACTTTATACGTCGACGACTACAAGGTTTATTCCGATACAGCAGGCACGACTGAAATTTTTTCTGATGACTACGAGAACTACAGTATTGGCGCAGATTTAAGTGCATCGCCATACAACTCAAGTACATTCTCTGCAGTTGTTGCTGAAGATCCTCTGAATGCTGAGTAGTCAGTTTAGTTAACTTAAAACTCTGTCAAAAATGCCGTCTTAGTGACGGCATTTTTATTTCCATTCAACTTCACTAAATCATTCATTTGGCAAAACTAACTCGCAAATAGCCCACTGACACTCTCCTTTAAGAGACTTGCCAATTCATGACAAATTCAAACCTCGAAAGCTCATCAATCGCCGCGTTGACTTCTCAATGTCATCAAGTATTTATGTTGCTTTGGTACATGTCACTTTTAACCAAGGCTAGAAATGGCTCTGTATAATCCTGTTGCAACTGCAAACTCCCGGTGTTTTTCAAGGTAGTTGTCATCATTTGCTTACTTATTAAGCAGCTTCTCTT
>NZ_JBFSUV010000046.1:0-45074 GCF_041467515.1 Vibrio sp. 10N.247.311.12 | reverse complement strand
CTCATTAGTGATTGTACTCACTTAACTCAGTGTCCAAAACTGCTGGTGCGGATCAGGTTCTCAAGTTGCTTAGTAAATAATCGTGTCGCTTCGAGTTACTATTCGTGCCTATGATTCATTAATGTTTTTCCAACTAAAGGGATAATCGAGAAGGGGATGTTCAACTAGAATAGAGGTATAAGTTTTACAGTGTAAATGATCGAATTGAAATCGTTTACATCCCCTACATAATGCGGCGCGATGCTGCTGAATAATAATTAGGAAGGAATAGACAATGTCTTCTGCATTTTACCAACAGATTCAAACTCAAATCGAAGAAGTTAAAGAAGAAGGTCTTTACAAGTCTGAGCGCATTATTACTTCTGCACAAAAAGCAGCGGTTTCTATCTCGACTGGTGAAGAAGTACTAAACTTCTGTGCAAACAACTACTTAGGTCTTGCTAACCACCCAGCTCTTATCGAAGCAGCTAAAGATGGTATGGATCAGCACGGTTTTGGTATGGCTTCAGTACGTTTCATCTGTGGTACTCAAGATTCTCACAAAGAACTAGAGCAAAAGCTTTCTACGTTCCTAGGTAAAGAAGACACTATCCTTTACACATCTTGTTTTGATGCAAACGCTGGTTTGTTCGAAACAATTCTAGGTAAAGAAGACGCAATCATCTCTGACGCACTAAACCACGCATCTATCATCGATGGCGTTCGTCTGTGTAAAGCAATGCGTTTCCGTTACTCGAACAACAACATGGAAGAGCTAGAGCAGCAACTTATCGCTGCTAAAGAAGCTGGCGCTCGTCACACACTAATCGTAACTGACGGTGTGTTCTCAATGGACGGCGTAGTGGCTAACCTTCCTGCTATCTGTGACCTTGCAGACAAGTACGATGCACTAGTAATGGTTGATGACTCTCACGCAGTGGGCTTCATGGGCGAAAACGGAGCGGGTACTCACGAGTTCCACAACGTTGTAGACCGTATCGATATCATCACTGGTACTCTTGGTAAAGCAATGGGTGGCGCTTCAGGCGGTTACACTTCTGGTAAGAAAGAAGTGATCGACTGGCTACGTCAGCGTTCTCGTCCATACCTATTCTCTAACTCTGTTGCTCCGGCAATCGTATCTGCGTCTATCCGCGTTCTAGATCTTCTTGCGGAATCTGGCGACCTACGTACTCAACTATGGGAAAACTCTGCTCACTTCCGTACTCGCATGGAAGAAGCTGGCTTCACTATGGGCGGTGCAGAGCACGCAATCATCCCAATCATGCTTGGTGATGCAAAAGTAGCGGCTGAGTTCGCTGAGCGCGCACTAGAGAAAGGCATCTACGTTGTAGGTTTCTCTTTCCCTGTAGTACCAAAAGGTCAAGCTCGTATCCGTACGCAAATGTCTGCTGCACACTCTCGTGAGCAACTAGACCGCGCAATCGATGCGTTCATCCAAGTTGGTAAAGACATGGGTATCATCTAATTTTAAAGGGGTGCCACGAGCATCCTTTAATTAGATAGAACAACACCCAGTAGAACATATAGATTTTTGATTCTCGCCTTACAGTTAGGCGAGATGAACTAGGTAACATTATGAAAATTAAAGCACTTTCTAAGCTAAAGCCTGAAGAAGGCATTTGGATGACCGAGGTTGAAAAACCTGAAATGGGTCATAATGATCTTCTTATTCGTATTAAGAAAACCGCAATTTGTGGTACTGACGTACATATCTACAACTGGGATGAGTGGTCACAAAACACAATCCCAGTACCTATGGTAGTAGGTCACGAATACGTGGGTGAAGTTGTTGGCATTGGCCAAGAAGTTCGTGGTTTTGAAATCGGCGACCGTGTATCTGGCGAAGGTCACATCACATGTGGTCACTGTCGTAACTGTCGTGGCGGCCGTACTCACCTTTGTCGTAACACAACAGGTGTTGGTGTTAACCGCACTGGTGCGTTCTCTGAGTTCCTTGTGATTCCTGCGTTCAACGCATTTAAGATCCCTGCAGAAATCTCTGACGATCTAGCTTCAATCTTTGACCCGTTTGGTAACGCAGTGCACACAGCACTTTCTTTCGACCTAGTTGGCGAAGACGTGCTAATTACTGGTGCTGGCCCAATCGGTATCATGGCTGCAGCTGTTGCTAAGCACGTTGGTGCTCGTCACGTTGTAATCACTGATGTAAACGAGTACCGCCTAGATCTTGCTAAGAAAATGGGTGTAACTCGCGCAGTAAACGTGATGGAAGAGAAGCTTGAAGACGTAATGTCTGATCTTGGCATGACTGAAGGCTTCG
Organism: Vibrio sp. 10N.247.311.12; assembly: GCF_041467515.1. Classification (NCBI taxonomy): domain Bacteria; kingdom Pseudomonadati; phylum Pseudomonadota; class Gammaproteobacteria; order Vibrionales; family Vibrionaceae; genus Vibrio; species Vibrio sp. 10N.247.311.12. The sequence continues at coordinate 42,790 of NZ_JBFSUV010000046.1, read as the reverse complement.
ATGTAGGCCTAGAAATGTCTGGTAACCCATCTGCGTTCAACAGCATGCTGACTAACATGAACCACGGCGGTAAGATCTCTCTACTAGGTATTCCACCATCAGACATGGCAGTAGACTGGAACCAAGTCATCTTTAAAGGCTTGGTTATCAAAGGTATCTACGGTCGTGAGATGTTCGAAACTTGGTACAAGATGGCTTCTTTGATTCAATCTGGCCTAGATCTAACACCAATTATTACTCACCACTACAAAGTGGACGACTTCCAGAAAGGCTTCGACATGATGCGATCTGGTATGTCTGGTAAGGTAATTTTAGACTGGGAGTAGGATACTACCGGTTTTGAATATCAGAAGGCAACAGGTAAAACTGTTGCCTTTTTTGTCGCCATTCTTAATTGATAATTAATTTAAACTATTGATATTTAGTGGTTATTTTTGTTTTTTCATATAGTGGCAAGTTTGATTCAATCAGGGTTAGACCTATCACCAATCATTACTCATCACTTTAAAATTGATGATTTCCAAACTGGCTTCGATGCTATGCGTAGTGGGCTTTCTGGCAAGGTTATCCTTGATTGGGAATAGAAAAAATTAGGCTCTAAATAGCAAAAGGCGACAGTGAAAATGTCGCCTTTTTTACGAATAAAACCGCTAAATAACGGTCGATTACAGTGTCTGCCGCCACTTTGTCGCCATTAATTCTCTAATGGATTGAGGTGTACAGCTTGTATCAAATGTTCTGGAGCAAAATGAGAATACGCCATTGTCTGCTCAATCTTAGTATGCCCAAGAATACGCTGTAACACCAAGATATCCCCTTTGTTCATCATAAAATGCGAAGCAAAGGTATGCCGTAGAACATGCGTCGCTTGCCCACTCGGAACGTGCTCTGGTAAAGCTTTTTTAATGTAGCGCCAGGCGTCCTTGTAACTCGTGTTAAAAATTTCATGGTCGCTCACGGCGATATCTAAGATCTCTTGATATAAAGCTGGTGAGATGGGCACACTTCGATTCCTCTTACCTTTTGTCTCGGTGTAAGTCAGTTTAAATTCAGCTACCTGTGAACGGGTAAGAGTTAGAGCTTCACTTATACGGGCACCGGTGGCTAAGCAAATCTTAGAAATTACAATGAGCTGCGGAATCGAGACTGTAATGACTCGGTTGAAATTTTTCAGGTTAACTAAGAACTCTTCAATTTGTGGCTTGGTTAGATATGCTAGGTTCTTCTCACTTGTTTTGATTGTTTCGATAGCTTCAAGTGGATTGGGGTATTTCCATTGATTGTACTTAATCAGTTTCTTGAACATTCCCTTTAGATAAATCAATTCCGTGTTATGTGTTGTTGGTGAAATCTTAATAGATTTATTTTTGCCACGGTAGGGTATTCGCGCTGCACGATAGTCTAAGTAGTCTCGTTCTTTAAGGTGGGAGGCAATTGGATTCCCTAATTCTTCAATTGTCTTGGCTATTAGCTCCCGAGCTTGTTTACCCGATTTCAACGTATGACCGTGTATGGTCCACCAAGTGTCTAACAGTTCGCTCATTCTACGGTGATCGGTTTTACTTCCCATCCATGGCTTATCGTCAATCTCCTTCATCGTGTGAAGCTCAAAAGCCTTTGCTTCTCCCTTAGTCGTAAACTTTTTACGAACACGTTTCCCCGTTCGCCCATTCGGGTAACATTCGCAGAGCCAAGGTTTGGTAGAACCATCTTTTAAATTGCGGATAGACATAATAAAGCCTAAAATCACTGTATGTAAAAACAGCATAATTAGAGCTGAAACGTAGAACAATGTTTTATATCGGACAAAAAGCACAGGTTAGGCTCCTATCTCAAAGTGCTAAGAAAGCTAATAGGTTATTGCTGTGTATCAATCAATTCATGTGACTGCTGGCTACAGTCATTTCAAAATCAACAGTGATGGTCCAATTGGAGTAAGTAAGAAGAACCAAGGGGTGATTGATGCGGTTTTGAAACTAGGTAATCGCTTTACGGCACCATTTGGTGGGTTTATAGAAGCTGAAAACGTGATCGGTTTGAAGTGGGTGAAGCTGGTCGATATTAAATATCTGTGTACTGATGAAGAAGCCGAAACTATCGAGTACGTGATACAAAAAGACCACTATGTAGTGGGGACGTATCAAGACCGGAAGTTGTATATTTTATTGTTTGGTGGAGAACCAAAGCACCATCAGATCAAATGCCTTGAACAAGATGGGAAAAATAATGTGTTTGGGTTGTTTTAATGTAGAGGTGATAATTTATAAATCAGTTAGGCCAGAAACTTACAGTCCGTATTGTCGGCTCGATCTTCTAAATTAGCAGGTTGGCTAGCTCATTTTTGCCCCATTCTCACTTAGAGTAATTGCTCTTCGTTAAGCGAGTCTGCTGAGATTATCCAAAATTTTCTAATGTTAGAAACGGATAAACACTCTGGGTATTGAACCTAAACATGTTGGCAGAAATAGTAAGATTATCTCCCAACAGCATTAACTGTTGGGGAGGATATAAAGGTGAATGTTGTCTTTCGGATGTTAGTTAACAGAATTCGAAACTATGTTCTTCGAGGTCCTAAAATGCCGAATTAGCTACTTTTGTTAGGTAAGCTATAAATATCATTAATGGCAAAGTACCTCCCCAACGATGAAGAGTGTAAGTGGCTTGTTTGTTACTCGATGATTGTGATTTAAGCAAGGGAACAGCAAGCATTACACCTAATACCCCTGTTAAAATAATCATGTAAGGAATATCTCGGCTTACGACTTGCTCTGGAATGATCAACTCTTGACCTACTATCGAAGGTATAGCGATTACTCCCAATAAATTGAAAATATTCGAGCCTATTACAGTGGCAAATACAATGTCGTACATTCCTCTGCGCACTCCAGCAATCGCAGCCGCCAGTTCGGGTAAGCTTGTCCCAAATGCAATTATAGTCAATCCAATGGTAAGCTCGCTCAAACCAGCTAGTTGAGCCAAGTTAACCGCTCCCCAGACCATTAACCGCGATGAGGTTAACAGCAGTAACAACATCACTAAACTTTCCCACCCGGCTCGTTTTTTAGTTAATGGCAAGAACTCGAGATCATCTTCAGAAACCTCACCTTGTCTTACGGACTTAGCTAAATAGAAACAGTATACGGCTAGAAAAATCACCAATAATAGACCGTCTGTAATATTTAGCTTTCCTGTGGACATCAGTGCGCTACAGATCAGCATTGATCCTGCCAATATCGGAAACTCTTTTTTGATAAAGCGCTTGTTAGCTTGGATGGGAGCCATTAACACAGCAATGGAAAGCACAAGACCAATATTAATAATATTAGAACCAATACCATTGCCTACAGCCAACTCTCCTGCATTATTTAAAGCAGCAACGGCGGATACGAGTAATTCGGGGGCCGATGTTCCAAACGCAACAACAGTCATACCTATAAAAATCAATGATATGTTGCAATGCTTGGCATAGGTTGCAGATGCAGAAATAAGCCGATCTGCACTGAATGCCACTAAAACTAAGCCGATTGATAACGCTAACGATGGGAGTAAAAAAACAGTCATAGAATAAGTATTCAGAGGGCTTATAACAAACACGAACAACACCACACTTAGCCCTCGCATAAAGTGTGTAAGTTGTTCGAGTCTCGCTGGGTAGGTACTAAAAACTACTGGTTGCACCATGACGTCTGGTCAAATATGTTGACACAACCTTTTGCAATGCTAGCAAAGCAAAATAGCTACTCCCTCAAACTGGTGAAGACTATAAACGCATAGAGCTAGAAAAGCAATTTGCAGTACGTAGACTAATCCGTAATTTGCTAATTTAGCAAAACCGTTGACACACTTTTGTCCAGAACCGTCACAGGCTTAATTCTTACCCGTAGCACCTCCTAGCTCGAAAGAGTGTCCAAATGTTTGATAAAAATAGGTTTCGACTCTTCAGATCATTTATTAGCAAAGTACTCTCGGTAGGTCTTTTAACTTTGTCGTGTATTGTGGTGATAAAAAATTGCGCTTCATAGCCCAGTCATGTGTAGTTCCCTGAGCGGCTAGGAATATCGAATCTCGCCCCAACTTGTTATTGAGTTTATCTATGGCTTGCATCAATGCTGGGTTGTCAGGTTCGGAAAATAAGTCCTGTTGACGCTGCCGATCGGATACTAGGTTCATCGCACCTACGCCAATCTTGTAATAGCTGACACCTGGCTTAAACAACCTAGTTGCCATCAACGTCACTGCTTTAGTCAACTTACTTGTATCATTAGTTGGAAATTCAAATGTGCAGGTTTTTTTGAAGTTTTGTGGTATGTCATCGAAAGGTGATGTGTTGGCAAAAGCCATGAGAGTAGCGCATGAGCTCTTTTGATTACGTGCTTTTCTTGCCACTGTGGCAGCGTGAAAGGCGAGGGCTTGTTTTAGCTCTTCAAGTGATGTTATTCGGTTGCCGACACTGCGAGTGCTAAATATCTGTTGTTTGTCCGCTCTGCATTCGTCCCAAACTTTGCAAGGGTGGCCATTTAACTCACGAACGGTGCGTTCAATTTCTACATTGAAAGAGCACCTTGCTTGTTCAGGACTTAAATTCGCAAGATCTAGAGCTGTTTCAATCCCCATCAACTTCATACGTTGTGTCAATCGCCTTCCAACGCCCCAAACTTCAGATACAGGTTGTGATGTCAAATATTGTTGGCGTTTGTCTTCAGAATCAATGATGCAGACACCATTCAACTTTTTATCAACTTTGGCTACTCTGTTTGCCATTTTTGATAGTGTCAAAGTATCACCCGCACCAAAGCAAACGGGCAGTCGACATTCTTTCCAGACCGTTTGACGAATTCGTTGACCGAAAGAGGTTAAGTCTGACTCAACATGTGAAAAACGGCTTATATCTAAAAAGCATTCATCTATTGAGTAAATATGGCTCCTTGGTGAGAACGTCGTAATTGTTGCCATCATTTTTGCAGACAGATCAGCATATAAAGCATAGTTTGATGAAAAAACGTTCACACCACGCTTTTCAATGAGTGTTTTTTGCTTGAAATAGGGCTCAAACTTTTTGACTCCAGCTTCTTTTGCCAACCGATTTGCTGCTACAACTGCACCATCATTGTTTGATAAGACAATACAGGGTAGGTGTCGTAAATCAGGCCGAAATACTTGTTCACAAGCGACATACATAGCGTTGCAATCTATAAGAGCAAACATTACATGAACTCAGGCAACGGTTTATGTAGACGAATAGAACGTATCACAACCCCTTCAATAGCAAAGGCATCTTCTGGATGGATCTCAATAGGTAAGTGATGAGGATTTGCTGACAGCAAAAGCCTGTTATGCAGATCAAGGATTTTGCACATAAATGCACCATTTAAGCTGACGATAACGGTATCAAAATGCTGAGCTTGTGGCTTTCTGTCGATGACTAACAAGTCGCCATTGAAGATGCCAATTCTTTCCATGGAATCTCCGTTAGCATAAGCAAGATATGTAGCATTGGGGTTATTTACCAAGACAGAATCCAGTGAAACACCAAGCTCAACATACTCAGCTGCTGGTGATTCCCAGGAGGTAAGAGAGCAAGAAATACTGGATGGAGAAAGCGGTAGAATGTGCATGTTTACGACCTAAGAACCTATACTGTATAAGTATACAGTATAGGTTCTAGGGCCGTCAATGTTTGTAAAACTAAGTGCGGTTTAATTAACCTTTTGTTCGAATTAACAAAGCGTACGTTTAAAAGTTGAGCTTGTTCGAACCCATTAGGTATGCGAGCGACTGCATCGTGATTTTCTTCACATGATGGCAGTCTATTCCAATACTTTAACTGTGAGTGTTTTTATTATTCTGTACGTATGAATACTAAATCAATTTTTCTAGAGTATATCCATCGCGCAAATGCTCATTGCGATAGCTGTTTAAACCAGTTGTTTGTATTGATGACTCAAGCTGTGATGAAGGTCGATTCTGACGATATAGCTTTGCATTTGATGAACGATGTATCGGAGCCCGATTTGTTGTTGCTGATCGTTTTAACCGATATTGATTTAACTACTCAGTATGACGAACTCATACTTGCGATTGCTGTCACTCACGTAATGAACTTTGAAAGTCATCCACTTCACTAGATCTGTAGCTTGGTGTTCAAAAATGCAGTCGCCTGGACAGTTCATTAGTACAGTCATCCATATAACTTGTTAGTTCTATCACTGGATTGCTAATTTGAAATGGTCTAAATGTATAGGGTCACTTTCACCCTAATATTATATATAGAGTAAAAGTGACCCCCATGAAAACATCCCAAAGCTACGCTTTGAAAGACCTCTATTAGTTCATGAGCGTAGCTCATGGTTGTTCCTAAGGTAATTTAAGTAACTCAATCCTATGAAGAGCTACTTGTTGTAGTGGATTAAATCGCTTAATTACTGATTCGTAGTTACACAGCATGTTGGAAGTCGGATAGTTAAATGGAAGCGCGGCATAGCTACAACTTCGAGCATGTTCTGAGCTGAGCAATTCGAGCCCAAACAACCTTAGTGTTCAACAACCTAAACGTTCCAATATTTCATTACTATCAGCTAAACCACTTGGCAGGGTATATGGAACGATTGATCTCAACTCTGATACTGCCAGCTTTCTAGTGCAGTAATTTGTATCTCTGGTTGTGTGTTGGTTCATGAAAAAGGCTACAGAATTTCCTTTCTCGTCGTACACAATTTTGTAGTAATCCGAGGGTATTGCATGAGGCTCATCAGCTTTTGGTAAAGTATCCATTTCGTTACGGTAGAGAGTCCCCGTAATAACGTACAGGTTCTCTCGAAACCCAACGGCATCCCTAACTGCTTCTTCCAAGTTTTTCCATGCGCCTTGGTTTAAGTCTTTTGCTTGGGGAGTGATATTCGACAAATAGTTAAGAGTAGGCCAATAGCGGCTGCCGACAAAACTGGCTAAGGGAGCCTGATGCCCACGGTCAACATTGAGCTTACTTGAAGCCCCAGTATAATCACCTTTCTCTAATCGCTCAGCTTCAACAAGTAGAGGGTTATTTTTCCAAGTTCGATTAGTTGTTGTTCCGAAGTTAAGAATATCGACTTCATATGCGACCCAATCTGCAAATTGTGTTTTCTTGTTTTGAGAGAGCGTGTATAAACGCTCAAAGATGACAACATTACCGTCAATTTCTAGGCTAGGGCAGCCAATTGGGCAGTTTGGCGTCCGAAATTCAGCAGCACTCAAAATACCTGAGGCTAGCACCGTAATTGCTATCCATGCTTTCATTGTCATTCCTTTAGATGAGCTTCGCCTCAAATTTAGCATAACTATCAAAACGGTAGAAGTAGAGTGGGTTAACGTTTCTGAAACGGGAAGACCCCATTTGGTTTCCTCGTGAGCTTCCTTATTCTGACGTTTTTCACAATTTCGGTCTTCGAGTTGAGGATTAACTGTGTACAGAAGTGGTTTAGTGCCACAAGAAAAAGGCTCTTCACTTGTTGCCCAATTCGTCTGAGTAACTTTTGCCCGAAATGGGTTTCGTTCGATTTACATAACGAGTTACGGTATGAGATTTGACCTAAGTTTTCTTATACATGTATTGCCTCTAAAGTTCAGGCTTTACCACCTAAGCTAGACATCAAGATTTCCGCTTATTTAGTGAACTTAACTTTGGTCTTGATAAATTGGTTGAATACGAAAACACTCGGCATATACCAAGTGCTTTTTGTTTGTGCTTATCCGAACTGAATAACCGTTTAAACTTGCTTACGAACCTGCAACACGCTCAGTACCGATAGTGAAAGGAAAAACGCAGGATCAGTCCAACCAAAGCCAACAAAGATACCAGTGAAAGCCGCATACAGTGTGATGATCGCCCCAAGCATATTGGTTACAACCAAACCTAGGATGAGCTTTTTGGCGCTGAGCCCCGCTTCAATATCTCGTAATAACCAAGTTATCGCTGCGATGCCGCCAAGAAAGATACTGGTGTGCTGAGAGAGAAAATACGCGTATTTATCATTGATCTCTACACCGTACATTGGCCACATGACAGTGGGTAAGAAAAATAGCGCTAAGGCAAACCCTGCGTATATGATGCCGTGTAGGCTTAAAAACATTTTATTGTTCATTTGGTCTATCTCTATTTCGTGTCTTTTGCTATTTCTTCTTTCATTTCACTATTTTTATTTTCACTCAGGAATGAACGGTTGAACTAGCCGTTGATTGGGCCTTTATTAATGGTAGTTAATGGTTGGTTCACGTCAAAAATCACGCCGCGAACTTTATCCACGCCCATCTCTTTTAAGCGTGCGCTATGCATTGCTAGGTAAGTCTCTGCACTGAGTTGGTCTTCAAAAAGGTAGACTCCACCACCCAGTTTTTTGGCTTGGTTTTCAGTCCAGATTTTCCAGATCAGCCCCGATTCATTGTTGATAGACTTTGCTAGGCCAACGAGTGCGTTCGACATCTCTTCACCAAATGGGCCGTTAAATTCAAAATCGACTTGTAATAATTTCATGGTTATTTCTCCAAACAGATACTTGGTATTGCGCTGAGACTCCTGTCATATCGCAAACATAGGAGGCTTTATTGCCTGTTTAGATATTACCTTTAAAAAATGGACTGGAAAGTTCATAATATTGCCATTAAATGTCAGGATTTTAGACCAATGAGATTAAAGACCACCCTCGACCAATGGCAAACACTCCATGAGATAGATCGTGCTGGTAGCATTCAGGCAGCGGCATTGCAACTCAATAAGAGCCATACCACGCTGATCTATGCGTTGAGAAAACTGGAAAGTCAACTAGGCGTGTCGTTGGTTCAGGTTGAAGGTCGAAGAACGGTGTTATCTGAAGACGGTAAAGCGTTATTGCGCAGGGCTAGCAGCATGCTGGAACAAGCGCGAGAACTAGAGCTGATCAGTGAGCAGTTAGCAAAGGGGGTTGAGTCAGAAATAGTAGTCGCAGTTGATCATTTGTGCTGTCTTGAGCATCTTTATAAGCCGATGGCTAATTTTATGGCAGAGAACAACAGTACATCGATACAAGTGGTAGAAACATCACTGTCGAAGACCACTGAAATGGTCATTCAAGAACTGGCTGATGTTGCCATCATTAATCTACCCATAATCAATTACCCTGCAGAAGCCTTTGGTTTTACCAAGATGGAGCCTGTTGTGGCGAGTTCGCATCCGATAACTAGGGGGACGTCTATATCGCTCAACCAGCTCTCGTCGCTGCCACAAATTGTGGTGAGAGATTTAGGCTCGATTGAAAAACTGGGCGAGAAAAAAGATGTGGGCTGGTTAAAGTCGAGTCAGCGCATTACGGTTGATAATTTCGACCATGCCTTTGGTGCAGTAGAGCAGGGGGTGGGCTATTGCAGGCTGCCTAAGCATATTGTTGATAGCCGAGGTAGTGAGAAACTAACGGTACTGAATGTGGAAAATGGCAGTGGCTATCATGTTCCATTGCATCTGACTTTACCTAAAGGGATAAAAACGGGGCCTGCGACAAAACGTTTTTATGAGTTGCTTCTTGAGTCAGCCTCACCCTTACCTTCTATCTCCTGAGCAACTTCCAAATCAAGTTCGATTTGAAACTAGCGAGGCGGGAGACCGTTCAAGAATAGCACGCCACATTCACCAGTGTAGGGAAGCCTTTCTTCCTCCAACTCGTTGCTATCGTGTTCGAAGAGTTTCAAAGTTATTCTTGTGTAATGTTTAACGAGATTTGGTCTCCAGATTAGTAGTATTGCAATACCTTAGATAATCCATTGTTCTCTAATTTAGTAATGTAACTAGCTCATTTTTGTCCAAAAATGTTTCAGGACTACTTAGAGATTGCACAACGACCAACACTGACCCAAAGACTGCCATAAGGCAGTCTTTGTCTTTGCAAGTGCCACTCCCCACGAGGGAGGGTGATAAGAGGCTCGTTAAGTATCGGTGACGCTATTAATCAAATTAGCTGCAGGGCTCTCAAACAGATGAGTGTAACAGTTAACGCTTTTCTATCACTAACGCGACTCTACCTACAACCCTTACTTCATCTTCTTCGAGGGTTAGAATCGAACCGTTAAAGCTGATGGCTAGCTTTTTGCCTGGTAAGCGCTGGATGTCGTTTAGCGAGAGTAGGCCGTCCATATCAACTAGGTATGTACCGCTTACTGCTTGGTGAGATTCTTTATTTATAAGGAACGTAGTAGTTCCATCTTTGATTGCTATTACATTACTCACACCTAACTCGTCTAGAAGAACTTTATCGAATGCAAGTATCCCTTTCCCAACCAATTTACCGTCGTTAATAGAGAAACAGTCGATATCGAAAAGAGTTTTAGCCTCATCCTTCTTGGATACGTGATCTTGTGCGTTCTGCTCAGGAAAAGGCTCTCCTTCATCTAACAGAAGCCACTTCAAAGACACTCCCTCACTCAAATGAATGCGTACCGCTAATTCAAATGGTGTCATGTTGCGAGTGTGCCAAGTCGAAATCGTACCCTTATTTACGCCAAGAACTTCAGTTAACTGATTGTAACGTTCTAGGTTCATTATTTTTACGACTTTAGATGTGAAGTCGCGCCCACCAATATATTCAAAAGGTTCTATTTTTTTATTGACAGTCATTCAATTGATCACTTAAAATTCAAATCAATGACTAGCGAGGTGCAGCTCACTAGACCGTTATAAAGCATTTAATAACTTAACAGGATATCATTATGCTCTCATATCAAGTAGTCCTAAATACGCCTTTCATGACGTACGACCAATACTCTCAGTTCTCCGGAATGCCGAAACGCACCATCATGGATTGGGTAGCTGATGGTCGCTTACCTATTAAAACTAAAGCAAAAGGTAAAGAAACCCCTCTAATCAATATGGTCATGTTGCTAGAAATGGCAACGCGTGAAACGTTGGAGAGAATGGGGTAAATAGCCATGCGTTTATCTTTCATAATTTCGATCAAAGAGCTTTGTCCGTTGGGGCTAACATTCTTGGTTGGAGTTTCGTTGTCATCTCGTCTTTCTTCAATTGAGTATTGGTTATGAACGGAATTGACTCAATAGGCGAATTTTCTCGCACAAAACAAGGGGCCTTTAATGAGGCGTGTTGCGTGTTCGCTAGGTCAGAGAATATGGCTAGGCTGGCAGAGGTTATAGGGATGAGTCCGACCATGCTGCGGAATAAACTTAATCCTGAGCAGCCTCATGTCCTGAGTTGTGTTGAAGCCATCACTCTCGCCAAAGTGAGCGGTAATCACATTATTGTAAACAGCTTACTTCTTGGACTTGGGGTGGTCACCGCTTATATACCGCCCAACACTACGGATGATGCCTTTGTTTTGTGCGCACTAGAGAGCTCGACCCATTCGGGTGAGTTGTCTCGAATGGCTTTGGAGTATGCAGGAAAGCCTAGGCTTACTCGGGCACAGAAACATGAGATTGTTCAGACCGTACACGCGAATATCAGCGGTCAGGTTTTGCTCCTCAATAGTTTGGAAAAACTGAATCAAGGTGTTGGTCTGCTCAAAGCGATAGGGCGGAAAGTTGGGCGCTAGTGGTATATCAATTTCAAGTATTCATTCGGAGGGGTGATGCTCATTGCTCCGGATCATAAGCCATCTTCTGAAAGGTCTGGTCATGGATTAACAGAGGAAGATAAGCGAAGAGGCCTTCGCTATATCAGGCGCATCCGACGCGAGTTATGTGACCGTCAACTTTCGCCATTATTGGTTGAGTGGATGAGGTTAACGTATCAATTAAGGCATTCGAATCGGGTGTTTGAACAAGGACGGCTGCGAATTCGTTTATTCGGTCTTGAAAAGCGAATGCAAAGAGTCAGACAGCGTTGGCTTTAACGCGTTGTCCTTAGCCTGAATAACGTCATTGGCTGCTCCCAAAGGAGAGCCTGTTAGCCAAGGAAAACGTGATGAATAATCATGAGTGGGCGGTCATAGGCGGTAAGGTGCTTCAAACAAGCCAAGAAGCGGTCTTCTATCTAGCGGTAGTGAGCGAAGACCAATGGCGTGATGCATTCCGCTGTCATGTGAAAAGCGGGGTGAGGGGAAATGACGAACACTTAGCAATTGAACGCCTGAATGGAAAGGATTCATCAGGTTCGACAGGCTTATTGGGCGCCACTAAGAGCGTCAACTCGGTCGTAACGTACGAGGCCTTGGGAAGGGTGTTTATCCAGAGCGAGTCTGGAAGTCAACGTGGGCAAGGGACGGTGAGGGCGAGCCGATGACGGCTCATTCTGAATACGCTGCGTCTTCGTCTATGTCGTGTTTGAGCCGGCTGCTTGAGGAAGCGCCTTATTTGTCGAGGTGCAGTGACAACAAAACTGCGATGCTCATTAGGCCTCGAAACTACGCAGTCAGATGGCCGTATATGCAGGTCAATCGAAAAGAGATGCAGGCGTGGATGGTTTTCGATATTGATCATGAACACCGCTCTTTCCCCAATCCCTACGTTTGGCAAGATGAAGGGTTGCCGCCTCCCAATCTGATTGTCCGAAACCGTACCAGTAATAAAGCCCACCTTTTTTATGCCATTGTACCGGTTTGCACCAGCGATCAGGCTCGCTCCAAACCCATTCAGTACCTCAAAGCCATTTATCGCGCGTTAGCCTTGCGATTGGAGGCGGACTTGAGTTATTCAGGGCCTGTTGCCAAAACGCCCTTTCATCCTTGGTGGCAGACAACCGAACTTCACCGCAGTGTCTATGAACTTAACGAGTTAGCGGATTCGCTTGAACTGGAGAGTACGCGGCCGTGGCTTCGTCAAGAGAGTGACGTTTCTTATTCCCGGAATTGTACTTTGTTTGAACGTACCCGCCGGTTCGCTTATGACATCGTCGACGAAGAAAGGGAAAAGGGCAGCTATACGAATTTTAAATGCCGTGTAGAGAGCTTTGCACATGTCAATAATGCCAATTTGGTGGGTAAGCCGTCTTTGCCATGCAGTGAGGTGTTAGCGGTGGTAAAAAGCGTCTCTCGTTGGACCTGGGATAAATATTGTGCTCGGTCAGACTGCCAGCGAGGTGTGATGAGGTTGGATAGTGGACTAAGTTTACAGGAAAGGCAGCGCAGAGCGGCCAGAAGAACCCATAACCTTCGTCGGACGAAGACCACTCGCCGAATTATCCGCGCATGTCAGTTTCTGTTACGCAAAAATCAGGAGCTCACAATTGGTTTGGTGGCACGGAATGCGAACCTGTGTCGCCAGACCGTCAGTCGTTACGTCTACCTGCTTGAATGGGTCAAGTCTGCTTTATCCGAAAGTAGGCGAAATGGGCCAGAGCCTCGTGGTAATTATGCTGTTCATCAGATATCTGCCCCTATAACGTTAGACTGGGCGGAGTATGAAGTAGGGAAAAAGAAGGCGGTGCTTGAGTCGGCTTTTCCTTGAGTTAAATTATAAGGAGTAACTATCGACTCAAAACGAGGTTCCTTAGTAAATTCAATTATGGAGTTGAGACTAGGTTGCATTTATTGGACACCCGATCATCTTCTCTCTTACTTTTTGTCCTCGAGCTCCTTTTTAAGGAATGAAATGTGTTCTAAGGGGGAGTCGACATGACCCAGTTCAATGTGATTGATGTCTCAATTTGTGCAAATATGGATTCATCCGCCTTAAATTGCTGTATATTTACACAGTAGCTTAAGGGAGGAGTTATGTCTTTTAAAGATAAAGAGACACTGTCAACAGGGATTGAATTCATTGTTGAAGCCGTAGCGGTGAAGACGAATGGCCAAGATCATTCAGCGTTAGGTTTATATCTGATCAGCTTGCTGCTCGAAGATCAAAAGATTGGTCTTGATTGTGATGAAAAAAGGACGGTAGGACCGCTTGGTAAATCGCGTACAACACATCTAGATTTAGGCTGGAAGTGCCCAGCGTTTTAGATTTGGTTGTGTTAGTTGGCGCTTCACATAGCAGTGGGACAATTGCGAAAGTAACAGGATAGACAAATGATGGAAAGTACAGGTAAGCACTCACAAGAGTATTGGGCTAGTTAATGCTAAACAGTGTGTGATAAGCATATGGTTAGCTAATTGGGTGGACTTGGTAATGATAGTTATTCAACTCTTCACTTGCTTGGCACAACTCAAATGTGAAATAAGGTTGGGTTGCTAAGCTCTTAATGAATCTGTCTATTTCATTCGTATGTATAAACAGCGAAATGGGTGCAATCTGACGGTTTTCATTATCGAAGCAATTATCAATATGTGCTCTGTCGAGATAAACAACGTCTATTTCCTGCTTAGGGGTCTCTTCAATAAGTTTTGTTTCTAATCCGCTCTTCTCAAAGCGTTCTAACAAGGCATAAAGCTTATCAACGTCGTTTTTGCTCTCTATCGCTGAATATTGAGATAAAATGCTTTCTAAGTGCTTTTCGATTGAGCCAAACTTACTCTTCATCAAACAAACAGTTTTAAGCTTTTTCTTGATAAGGCTATATCGATCTTGTTTGATTTTTGGCTTTAAGAAGTCAATGATGATCTTGTTTCGTTGCTCTTCTTTAACAAAGTGACTGGAAATTTTTACTTTGAAGTAAAGGTGAAGAAGAGTGTTTTCGAAGGTCGACTTAAGAAGTTGATGGTATGAATGTTCTGACATTGTTCATATCGATTATTTTCTGGTGAGGGTATCTTATCACAAGAATAGCAAGGCTCTAAGGCCGAAACCAAAGTGACGCCATTTGCTGTTTGTGCGTTGTTGAGTGAGTTTCCTACTCATAAGAAGCATGACTTAAGAGTGATTCTTAACGCTCAATATCTCTGCGCTAAACCTGGCACCTTGAAAGTGATACGACAGTATCACTTTATTACTCTTATTTTGGAGTTACTCTTATGAAAGTCGAGCTCGTTACTTCCCTCAAGCGTCAAGCGTCCCAAATCCTAGCGGACTTAAACGACACCAAAGAACCTGGGCTAATCACCGAACACGGTAAACCTTCTGCGTATTTGGTTGATGTGGACGACTATCATTTTATGCAAAACCGTTTGGTTATCTTTGAAGGGATCGCATGTGGTGAGCGCGCCATTTCACAAGGCAAGTCCTTGAGTCAGGATGAAGCTAAGGACAAGATGTCAAAATGGCTGAAGTGATTTGGAGTGAGCCGCGTGATCGGACCTCAAGGATATCGCGAAATACATTGCCCTTGAATATCTGGTTGCGGCCAAGCAGATGATTCTAAATATTTTCGACAAAGTTGAACACCTCAATTACCGCGAAGTTGTGGTCAACCCTTGTCGTGTTTTTTGCAAGCAAGAAGGGGACAAGGTGTACATCTTGTTTGTGATGCGCGCGGAGCAAGGTTTATGTTGATTTTTGTATGAGCAAACAGTCAAGCGTCTGTGCCACCTTTGATAAGCTGATGGTCTACATCCGTTAAGATTTGAGTATGGCGAAAAAGAAAAAGGAACGCCAATCTAGGCGCCTCGCCAAACCAGTACTTTCATGGACGAAGGTTAAACTGATCACCAGCCGACGACATCGTATCGAGGGCGCATTAAGCTTCAGGGTGTCGACCATCTCTAGACAACAAGTCTTACCCGAATACGAGCGTATTTGGGAACAAACCATCGTCGAAGAAGCTTACCAACAAGCGATGGGCGAGTTATTAGAGCAGGGCGATGTCGTGTTAAGAGTAGAAGACTAAATGGGCTTCTCATTCATTATGGGTATTTTCTTTTGGGAACACCTTTCTACAAACAGCCGCAATGAACAGTGAGATTTCACTTCCATGACTCTGCCCAGTGGGTGACTCAATCTTGTCGTGGCGTTCAACCAGTTGGCGCTGCTCATCACGCCAGTAGGCAAAACTTAGCCATTCTTTGGGTTTAAATTCGCGTCTTTCTGGTGTGAGTCAGATAGCTCCAAATATCGATGGCGCGTCGGGACTTGATGAATCCGATTCATGCTTAAACAGTGTCCCCCGTCGTAGTCACAATATTTTCAATTTCAGAACTGACTTTGATTCTAGTGTTGGGATTAACTTAACCAAGAAGTTTTGGTTGGTGAGGAGCCTAATAACTTGATTCATACGGATAGTGATCTCGCGGCTGGTGTCACTTTCTTTAGGATTTTTAGTGTCTTGACATCATCGACTGGTAACGGGGGAATAACTTTAAGTGTTGATAGAAAAAGTGTATTACATATGTAATACATTGACAGTGTGCTTTTTGTTTTTTATTGTGTATTACACATGTAACACATGAGGTGTTTATTATGAAAACTAAGATCATCAGCGCGGCGAACCAAAAAGGTGGCGTTGGAAAAACCACGACTCTTGTCAATTTAGGGGCTGAGCTTGCACGAAAACGAAAAGTGTTAGTTATTGACCTCGATCCTCAAGGGAACTGCTCTAAAACGTTAACCGGACGACGTGATTTTAAGTTTGAAGAGACGGTGGCTGCTTTGTTTGATAAGCCTAAAGTTGTGTCCATTGTCGATTTAATTCAACCGGCACAGATTAATGGGAACTCTCTTGAAAACCTCTATGTCGTTCCCGCTGATGTTCAGTTGTCACGTGTCATCGAAACATCACTGACAAAGATTAATCGTGAACGAATTTTAGAAAAGCAATTAGCGAAGTTAGGTGATACCTATGATTTCATTCTTCTTGATACTCCACCAAACTTATCCCTAACGACTCTTAACGCAATCCAGGCTTCGGACCTTATCTTGATCCCTGTAGATTCAGGTGCATTTTCATTAGACGGCATTAGCTCTTTACTCGAAGCTGTCTATGAAATTAAGGAGGATGAAGGCAATTATCTGATCTTGAGGAACGAGGTCGACTCAAGAAACACTATTATTAATGAGTTCATTGATGAGGAATTGGAGGTAGTACAAGATAAATTGCTACCAGTATCTGTCCGTCGTTCTGAGCATGTTGGACAAGCTAATGCCGTTTCCTCTCCTGTGCGCTTTTATAAATCGGGCTCTCTTGTTAATAACGATTACCGAAAACTGGCTGCGTTTCTTTTGAATTTGATGTAATACATAGGTAATACATAGGTAATACATAGGTAATACATAGGTAATACATAGGTAATACATAGGTAATACATATGAGCAAGTTGAAAAAACGAGGAGCTATAACAGCTATCTCTACTGACAAGAACGAAGGTTCAAGTAAGTCGACTGGAATTACGACTGTCAAAAAGAAAGTGACGACATCTTATATGGTGCCTCCTCTGACTCTTAGAATGTCACTTACTGATAAAGAACGGATAACCGATTGGGTAGCAAATCTGCAAGAGCAGACAGAGAGAAATGTGTCTGCAGCGAAACTGTACCGAGCTTTGGCTTTATATCGAGACAAGATAGATGATGAAGAGCTCGTTGAGTTGATTAATAAAATGAATTGAATATGTATTACCTATGTAATACATATTTGCTTTTAAGGCTCTGTATCTATTTTAAGACATTTCATAGAGCCTTAGTTTGGACTTAACTTCTAGCACGGATGAACATGACACTTGAAGCGTCTTATTACTTGTTCTGGGCCTTCTCTCCTTGTAAAGACTAACACTTTAAACGTGTCTTTAATCATGACTATTATCGTTGCCTTGGTTCCCCTGCGGGGCTAGGCTTTGTTTGAACCCCGTTATTGTCCTAAGAGTCATAGCGCCTTGTCGTTCCCTCCTCGTTGTTCTCTCTGTCTTCGAATAAGTTCGTGTAAGGGCTTGTTTTCTTATACGCCGATTTTCTTTCACTCGCATCATTTTCGGGCATGCAGGCTGTTAACCGTTTCTCCCCACAACCTGCTTTACAAGGGAGGCTTCGCCGCTGCGCGCCCTTGCAAAGCAGAACGATGTTGAGAGAGCGGACAGCCAAGCGGCTCCGAAAAGTGATACTCAAACAGAAAGGAAACTCTCATGGCGCAACAAAACTCAACCCCAACTCTCTCTAATTCAAATTCATCGACCAGCGTTTCGCCGCTGGGGCACGAAAGCTCACCAAAAAATGATGTCTCTAGTCCTTTGGCGGTATTGAAGTTACGCTCTCAAGTCAAAAAGTGTCGTGATGAGGCGAAAAGAAAGTCTGATTGGGTTTCCAAAATCCAGCGTTTAAAAATGTTCAGTCGTCGCCAGTCGCCAGAGCAGCAGGCTGATATCGCAGCGTTAAAAGACCAAGGGTTCGTTGAAGCTATCAAGCAGCAGTTTCCGCTATTGGGATCGCGTCGTTTTGCTTTCCATGAAATCCGTGACTTTTTCATCGAATTAAATGGTGCTGGCTTTGGTGAATGGTTTCTTCACGAGCGAGTGGATCACATCATTCTTTACACCACTTACGGTTCTGTGTTTCCCGCGTTGCGCTTTGTGACAACGGGAGAGGGGACGTTTAAGTGCTCAGGGTTTTGTTTTGATGTGCGTTTTGGCGCTTAGGGGGTCACATGAAAGTGCGTTCTACAGTATCCGCTGACATATCCATGCACGTGATTTGGGTGAATTCAACCGACTTTTACTCCACCGTAAAGGCCGTCAAGGTTCATGAGATTTTGGTGAGTGAGTTTGGGTATACTGACTCTTTAATACTAGAGGAAGGCAACCGAGGGAAGGGGGAGTATCAGTGTGTGATAACACTACCACCATTAAGCAGATGCGAGAAGACTATGACGTCAGTTCAAAACAAGTGGTCAAAATCGAAGCATCCATGGAAAACTGAAAAGGCAAAAGACGCAGCCACAAGTTACTTTGAACGCTACGTGCATTTTCGCTTCTCTAACCCAAGTTAATACATCAGGAAATAGTATATTGACCTTTTGGGCTAAAGATATAGAAATTGAGCTGCTTAAGTTACTCGGCATGTCGACGAATTAGCTGCGTAAAGGTTAAACTCACAAAATACCACTATTATTGGTTGTCTGCCGCCTTAACCTGTCCAATACGCTATTTCTTCATCGTTTTCCTTGCGTAAACTGCCCGTTTCCTTGAATATGGCTATATGCATATCTGTTTATAGGTAATAACGGTGAATCAACTAAGTGGTCGCGTCCAGGCTCTAGTTTTAAGTGGCGGTGGTACTCGAGGACTCTACACGATCTCTTTGTTGGCCACACTTGAAAATCATTACTCTAATGGGGATCCAGATTACAACATCGCGGATCACTTTGACATCATCGGTGGAACTTCTATTGGAGGTATTCTTGCTCTAGGGTTAGCAAGCGGGGTTAACGCCAGAACACTTAAGAAAGTGCTCGACAGCAACCGTAAAGATATTTTTCCTCAAAACCTATGGCTGTTGGGTTCTGCTTATCGCTTTTTTAGACAACTTTTTGGAAGCAAGTTCTCACCTAAACCATTGAAAAAAGCAGTCTATTCTGCTGTAGGCGACTTGAAAATAACGGACCTTCATACTCGGGTCTTGATACCAGCGCTTAACGGCTCAACTGGTGCACCAAAAACATTCAAGACACCTCACCACCCAAAATTTACGCGAGATGGTGAGCGCAAGGTTATTGATGTTGCACTTGCCACCAGTGCTGCCCCCACTTACTTTCCTCCTCATAAAATGGAAGATGGGCTAATGCTTGATGGTGGGCTTTGGGCCAACCTACCAGCTTTCAGTATCTACCACGAACTATGCAATGACCGATTTCTTAATGTGGATCCTCAAAAGGTTCACATGTTAGCTGTTGGCACTATGGGAACAGATGTAGCTATACAAGCTAAATCTTCAGGTTCCTCCGGTTACATTGGTAGTTGGGGACTAGGAAAAAAACTAACAGCAATGATGATGGATACCACTGAGCGTTGGCAAACCTTTATGACTCAACATAATCTTGGTGACAGATTTGTTCAACTTGATGACCGTGGTGTCCACAACATTGAGCTTGATGATTCAAACGACAAGTCAGCTGAGTATATGCAGTTTCAGGCTGCCAATAATGCCCAGTACGCACTGGGTAACCAAAATGTTCGAGCTTTCTTCGAACACCAACGACAAAAAGTGACATTCTACACAGCAAGAGGAGATGAGTATGAAGCAGGATGTAAGTCGTCTACTAAATGATTCTAAACAGGGCTTCATAGGTAACATCGAGCCTCATCAATCAAAAATGGAGCTGCTTTACGAAACAAGGAGAGAAGTTAGAAAAGAGTTACGGATACGCTTTCAGGATCTATCCAATAGCTTTCGTAAAAAAGGGGATAAATGGGGGCTAGATATAAAACCGAATGTCAATTTTCTAGAAACCGAGCTGCGAGCATTAGATCAGGATGCTTATGAAGTGTTAGCTAACCTTACTCCCAAATTTGCACCACAAGGCTCAATTGTTTACAAAACGATGAATAAACCCTGCCAGCCTCCTCAACAAATGGATCTTGATGATGGCATTTACCTGCCGATCGATATGTTTGAAGACAAACCAGTGCTGAGCAAGGATTTATTCTTTAAGTTTGTTGATGGTACTTTGAGTGATCTTGCGAGAAGAAAGGGCTGGGAGTTCTCTGATAAAAAAAATACATGTTCACGTGTAATTCTTGGCACAGACCTCCATGTGGATGTTCCACTATATGCTATTCCAAGAAAGCGCTTCTTATCTATGAAAGTGGAGTCACTCGGACTCGAATCAATTAATGCGTCTATGGACGTTGCTCCTAAATATGTGCGCTTAGAACCAAATGAGGTTAACCTGGCTCTAAGAAATACTGAAGCGTGGACGGTAAGCGACCCTAAGCTTTTGAATGAGTACTTTAGTCAGAACTTCTCTTACTACAAAGACATGAGTGGTACGCATGTTTGTCGCCGTGTGTGCCGTTATTTGAAAGCTTGGCGAGACAAAGCTTTCAAAACAGGGGGGCCATCATCAGTTGCTCTGATGACCTGTGTTGTCTTAACTTTTCAGGAGCTTGCAGCGCAAGACCGTTTACGTAAACTAACTGATTCTGTTGCTCTTGATGAGTGTGTTAAGAGGCTAGCATTACAGTTACGTAACGGTGTGCCCAATGATGCTGAACCTAGTAAAAATGAAAAACTGTTCCCTAAATCAAACATGTTGGAACAAGAATTAGAAGATATTTATCAAAAAGCTGAGTTACTTAATATCCATGTTACAGCGGGACTAAATGCTTCTACCGCTTCTGAAGCAATAACAAACTTACAAGCAGTCTTTGGTGATCGCATCCCAAATATTCCAGGCCTAGTGGTTGCCATCACGGTCGCTGAAGCTATCCGAAGTCAACCAGCAATAGCTCAGCCTCAACCGAATGTTGCCAATCAAGATGCGGGGTAATTCTTAGTGCTAGAGGTCTTTGAAGAGTTTAACTTCCGGGGGTATACTTTTACCCCCTCTTTCGATCAAGAAGCCCGCTGCTTTACCAAGACTTATAATAGGCCTTTTGGCCACTACGTGGTGCAGTTTAAAGTGTACCCCAACTATCTGCACCATGTTCAATTTCCTTACTTATTAGAGATCCCTAAGCGGCTTCAAGGGAGGAAGCTTCCTCATTTACTGTGGTTCAATGGATATCGTTGCTGTTTGCTCTCTGATACTTCTATACTCGATCCAATGAATCCTCGTTCACTAGTTGCAACATGGATTACTAAGCTCGAAGAAATCATCGAACTATGGGAATCTGGTGACTTTAATAAAGACTTTTACAATGAGTTCTTTGTGTACTGGACAGGTAAGGAGTACTACTTAATCTCGGATCCGCGTCAGCATAATGACCTTACACTGTACCGATATAACAGGATAAGCCCTATCACTGGAGACACTGCTGCTGAATACCTTATTTGTCACTCTGATGAAGTTGCCGAGCAGTGGAGCGAGCTACGCAACACAAAGGGGGACATTGATTATATAGGTGATGTGGTTTACCTAGAAATGACACACGCTCCTTTTGTTCCATTCACTCGTTCTTGGCCCCCAGAGTCAACAGCAGAGTTTAAAAGGTGGATCTTTGAAGGTACAGAAGGAGAGTTTTTGCTGGAACAGCTATTTGAGAAAATTTCTCAGTTACCTTTGGGCAAAGGGAGCACAAGCAGAAAAGTAGTAATAACCTTGGGATTTGAAGACTATGCTTTTGGTTTTGAATATCAGCTACTACTCGAAGATCAAAAGTGTATCCGAAAGTACTATGGGCCCAAGCGAAAGCGAGCTAGAGGCAAACAATCTAGGGATAAGTTAAAAGAACGTCTGCTCAACTCTAGGAGTAAAGTGAGCCGAATTAAGGCAATTCCGGCATACCACGATTTTTTAACAGCCAGGAATTCACGAACACCTACACTACCACTTAGCTCAAAACGAGTAGCTCTTATAGGTTGTGGGACAATTGGTGGGCACCTCACCAAGTCATTAGCAAGCCTAGGGGCTGGGAGCAAGTTTCAGTTTAGCTTGTTCGATGATGATACCTTCAAGCCGGGGAACACCACGAGACATGTGCTGGGAATCCCTTACTATGGCGAAAATAAAGCCGAAGCACTTTGTCATCAATTAAAAGAGAGTTTTCCTCAACTCGAAACTATCCCTCGCCGACGCTTCTTTGCTAACGAAAATTTTAATGAATTTGATATACTGATAGATGCCACAGGTGATCATGCCTTTTCTCTTCAGTTAGCGAAAGCTGTGAATCAGCATCGCTCAAATGGCAACCGAATATCTTTAGTACATAGCTGGATAACCGCCTTTGGGCATGTAGCCAAAGCCCTTCTGAATGATGACTCAAATTCCGCTTGCTATGCCTGTCAATTCGTTTATGAAAGCAATGGAAGTAAAACGGAGATATACCCTGGTCTTAAATCATCTGATATAGAGGAAGCCACTCAAAGCTTTCGTAAGGCCTGTGGTGAGAACGTATTGCCGTTCGGCAATGAGGCTAGTATGAGCGCAGCTGGATTAACCCTGGAATTACTCAACAGCCGAAGTGAACGATCTCCCAAACTCCTCATACGACGGATCACTGACAAAGCAACTAACATAAAAGATAAGCGGATAAAAAAGAGAGAGGATTGCCCTGCATGTGGGATGTAGAAAAGGTGCTGCTTGCAGAAGATGGAACTCGGGTCTTAATTGAAGCAGGTGTTTTCAGTAAGCTGGCCCATTATCGTCAATATGCGTCAGATTCTGTGGAATCAGGGGGAATAATCATTGGTGAGTACCGGGGGAGCGATCTTAGAATTGTTGATGTATCTACCCCTGGGAATAAAGACATTCAGCGTAAATGCTTCTTTGGTCGCCGTGACCATAGTCATCAAGACTTCGCTCTGGACTACTGGAAGCGGTCATCTGGATCTCAGTCATACATTGGTGATTGGCACACACACCCTCAACATACACCACAGCCTTCAGGGTTGGATATAATTGAGTGGCAACGGGTGCTAACTGGCTCTCCAATGCTTGTTGTAATACTGGGTATCCAGAGTGACTGGTTAGCCCTCTGGCGAGCTAACAAGTTAGTTTATATATCACTATAGGAAACAGTCCACTGTTCGACTTCATATAGAGCTAGTCTAGAGCAAGGCTTGTCCCTACGCTATTGGACCGATTTCCAGTGATCGTTATCTGGCCATTTACTTTCTGCTTGCTCGAAAGAATCCATATGAACACTATCAGAGATTTGTTTTACGCGTATGTAACCACGCGTACCAGCTTGAGTCCAAAAATGGCCTTCCAGTATTTTCTTAGCTGAAGCCTCCACTAAATCCAACTCTGCAGCCCCTTGTCTCGGGCCGTGCTCTCCTGCTCCAGCACGCTTTTCAGAGAAAAGATAGGCAAGAAGCTTGGCTCCTTTATTATCATCTATCATTAGAGTTTCAACATATGACTCTGTTTTTTGTAATGGCGTAAATGCTCGTACAGATATCGTAAACCAATGCTGCCGAATGACGAGAACAAATCTTTTGGGTGGATTTACTTCTCCTAACTCATTTGTCCAATCAGACTCAAACTCACCAAGCCATGTTCCATTTAGATTGGGACGATATAGAATCTTTCTAAGGAAGCTCCACTTCCAAGCCCATTTAAAATAGAAAAACCAAAACAATCCTGCCATAGTAACTCCCAGATTGAGATACTTAAGGCTATCAAAGGATAAAACTTCAAACCCGTTTAAAAAAAAAGGAACAACCCAAAAAGTAGCACCTATCAAAATTGATCCCGCCGAAAATAATTTCACTTCTGTTTGATTCATTCGACTATCAACTCCACACACCCATCTTTAGCAACCGAAATCTGCCCCTTTTGACTAACAACAATAACAGATGTAACGTTTTCATATAGCGACCCATATTGGGCAGTTCTATACCTTGCTCCTACATCAAACACAGTCCCATTGAAGTCTTGGGGGATTGTTGGACTAAAGTACTGCGATATTTTTGATAGCCCCTTCTTTTGACTAACGATATGAAACCCATCATGCCTTTCATCAGTGACGTTGGATATTGAAAATAAAAAATCCACGATTTTTTTAGCATCTGATAGTTTGCTTTGGAAGCCAATTTCACTTAAGAGAGGAGAAACTGGCAGCGACCCTATTTCTTCATCTATTAATATAATACCTAACCCAGTGAATCCAATCGGTAGACCTTTATTTACTTTGTCGATAACTACATTTAAAAAAATCCCTGTTTCATCTATCAACTCTAATCCACCCACCTTAAAACACCCAAAAACATTACAACTCAAAAACTTAACATCACTCAAACATAATTACTGGCATTGAGCATACCAAAGCTTAATTATCAGAAGCAACGCACCATATGCGTAAAGTATCTAACCTCATTTTCATAACAGTCCCCGAAAGAATTGACAGAATAAAACCCCCGATACTTTTACAAATCAATAGACACTCTCACTTAAAGGTGGTCACTTCCAAATAACGGGTGACTTACATGTTCATTCCCGTGGGTTATTATACACATAGGCCATTCAAGCAGACGTGATGACATTAGCAAAAGTAGGCCAAATAACCTCACTGTGAATTGTGACGCTGAGTGCCGCTGGCAAGGAATGGGGCATTTCTGAGGTAGAATGTACCACGGGTAAAAATTCAGCCTGTGAAGGTTTTGGACAATTATCATTTGAAGAAAATGCTCTAATCGCTGTTCTCACCAAGCGACTTTGTCGTTTTTAAGAGCAAAAACGCCTCACATCTGAGGCGTTTCACAGTTAATATATAAACTGAGGATTTATTTGAGTTTTATATGTTTGTTGGTCTATCAGTAATTCTTCACCTTAAATGTAAGGCTGAGTATTGTTGGCATTTTGAACGTCTTATTTTTGTGATAATTGCGGGGATCCCCCCCCTTTTTTTTTTATTTAGCAATTCACTACCTTAAAAACTATGGTGGACTTGGGCGTTACCCTTTGGGCAAGGCTTTTTGCTTGTATCTTTCACCTATGGCCTAAGAGTGGCATCACCCTGATGAGTCACTGCGTGCCGCCTCAGAATGTGCCTCTCTACAGTCCCTATCTAAAAGGATATCGCTGCAATCCTGAACGCCAGCGCCTCGTCATTCTTCCTCGTTGCCGTTCGTCGTACCTTCTCACTCCTTTCACTGACATCCATTAAGTTCGAGTAAGGGCTTGTTGCCTTATGTGCCGGTTTTCCTTTCGACTCGCATCATTTGATGGGGCTCGCAGACTGTTGACCCTCCTAAATCAGAACCTTCTCTGCAAGGGTGAATGAACGCTTCGCGCCCCTGCAGAGAAGAACCCTGTTTGAGGTAGGGGCAGCCAAGCGGCTCCATAAAGTGATACTCAAACAGAAAGGAAACTCCTCATGGCACAACGACACTCAAGCCCAACTCTCTCTAAACCGATGTTCAGCGACCAGCGTTTCGCCGCTGGGCACGAAAGCTCACCAAAAAATGATATCTCCTGTTGGGTCGTTGAACGTGCAGTTCGTTCGACTGTTTCAGCGACGGTTTCAAAAGGACTTATCTGGGTGAATTCAACGGACTTTAATTCGAGCGTTCGAGCGGTCAAAGTGCATGAGATTTTACTTAAGGAGTTTGGTTATACCGACTCTTTGATCTTGGAGGAAAGCCAGAAAGGAAAAGGGGTGAGCATTAGCGTATGTGACCGAGTGGCGACGGTAAAACAGATGCGAGAAGATTACGCCTACGCGAAAAAAGAAGAGAGAAACGTTGAAACGACCGCTAAGCATCAAGCGAGAGCGAAAGACCTTCTGACTAGCTTGTATGGCCAATAACACGGACTGAGCGCAGCCCATCACGACTTTAAATATTAAAAGGGATCTATTATGTCTATACTTGCTAACTACTCTAATCACAGCCTTTTCTCTGTCGAAGAAAAAAATATCTTGAACCATGCCGCGAGCATTTTAAAATCTAAGTTGTTTGTGTCAGAGCAGACGCCACTCAATTCCCCTGAATTGGTGAAATCATTTTGTCAGACTTCACTCGCTTCCAATGAAAGCGAAGTGTTTGGGGTGATCTTTCTTGATAGTCAGCATCGAGTTTTACGCACTAAAGAGATGTTTAACGGCACCATTGACGCCGCCTCCGTTTACCCGCGTGAAGTGGTCAAAGAGTCACTGGCCACAAACGCAAGTGCAGTCATTTTTTATCATAACCATCCCAGCGGTGATGCTACACCCAGTCAAGCCGATCGACGTATTACTCGACGACTGACCGATGCGTTAGCCTTGGTTGATATTCGAGTACTCGATCACTTTGTGGTGTCTTTTGAAGATGTGGTGTCGTTTGCGGAGCGTGATTGGATATAACCATTAGTGAAAAATGTCTCTCATTCACGCCTATTCTGGCGTGAATGACTTCGGTAACGTAATGCAGTAAACTAAAGACAATTAAATAAGGTTTCTATTATGTCTGAATCAAGCAAAGTTACATTAAGCGTTGAAGAGCTGATCAACCTAACCGCTCATGCTGCCACTCAAGAGCAGTTAAATGATACGCGGAAAGAACTCGATCAGAAGATCGAAGCGGTTCGTAATGAGCTGAAATCTGATATTCAAGGGGTACGGA
This sequence comes from Vibrio sp. 10N.247.311.12, assembly GCF_041467515.1. Lineage (NCBI taxonomy): Bacteria > Pseudomonadati > Pseudomonadota > Gammaproteobacteria > Vibrionales > Vibrionaceae > Vibrio > Vibrio sp. 10N.247.311.12. The sequence continues at coordinate 15,832 of NZ_JBFSUV010000046.1, read as the reverse complement.
ATGAGGTCCTGGGGGTTCGTAATGAAGTGAGTTCCCTTAAAAACCTCATTATTGCTACTGCCTTTGCGATGATTGCGACGGTAGCCGGTGCCGCGTTTTGGGTTGGCAGTCATATCACCGCTTAATGTACAAATATGTTTTCTGAAATGCCTCTTATCCTAGAGGCATTTTTTTTACCTCGTGATTGCTGTGTACGCTTGGGTTTCTGCGCTAAAAGAGGTTGAGCCAAAGGCTCGACCGCAAGCGGTCGTCAAAACGGCTCTCAGTACCACAGTACGCCCATTTGCTCTATGTTTAATTATATTGCTTTGTCATGGTGTCGTTTTGTTGATTCTTGCCTTATAAGGCTTGATAGGCGGCTTTTTTATTATGACGGTTTAAGGCTGATTTTAAGTGCTGCGTTGTGGTAACGGCTTGAGTTGGGCGTTACCCTTCGGGCAAGGCTTTTCGCTTGTATCTTTCATCTATGGCCTAAGAGTGGCATCACCCTGGTGAGTCACTGCGTGCCGCCCCAGGCTGTGCCTCTCTACAGCCCCTATCTAAAAGGATATCGCTGCAATCCTGAACGCCTGCGCTACTGCGTAGCTGCGCCTCGTCGTGCCTCCTCGTTACCTTTCACTGATTTCAATTAAGTTCGAGTAAGGGCTTTCTGTCTTATGTGCCGATTTCCCTTTCGACTCGCATCATTTGATGGGGCTCGCAGGCTGTTAACCCTCCTCAATCAGAACCTTCTCTGCAAGGGTAAATGAACGCTTCGCGCCCCTGCAGAGAAGAACCATGTTTGAGGTAGGGACAGCCAAGCGGCTCCATAAAAGTGATACTCAAACAGAAAGGAAACTCCTCATGGCACAACGACAATCAACCCCAACTCTCTCTAAATCGAATTTCAGCGACCAGCGTTTCGCCGCTGGCCACGAAAGCTCACCAAAAAATGATATCTCTTTGGGCGTGCACCCAGTAGGGCTAAGTCGTGATGTTGTCCTATCAGGATCAATATCTGTGGAAAATATTGTCGTGATTGCCGCTCATGTAAAAGCAAGAGCCAGGCATTCCAGTGTTTGGCTAGAACTGACGGTTTTGTTCCCAGAAACAGAACTCAATAAGCCGTACTGGGGGCAAGGCATCGCGAGAGGTCATGTGATTACTGAAACAAATAAGGTAGGGCTGAATAGTCGTGCTGTAGTCATAGGATGGGTGACAAACAACCATCAATACATCGAAACATAAAAGAGTGGATCATCCCCTTAATTATAAAATGGAGACTTAAAAGATGAAATATCTCTCACACTATATTCAAGACAAACAAACTCAGGCTTTTAATGAGGCAGGGGCGTTCTTTGCTTTTTCTAATCAACAGTTCGATGATGAAAAAAAAGAGGGCGTGAAATATGCGTCGCTAGGTATGGGGTTAATTTGCCCAGTTGATAATGCCAAGCAATTAATGACTCGTTTAGATTCTATCGCTCAAGAAGGGATCGCCGAAGATATCAAAGAGAACGGAAAAAAAGCGATCATTCGTCGTGAGTTATTTAATCATGAGTGTTTCTACACCAATGATATTTGTGACTGTGTGGAAAAGCTCGAAGGGTATGGCATCACTTACGATGAAATTCATGAAGTGTTTAATCATATTCGTAAAACGGAAGACGTTTATTAAGCGTGAAAATAAAGCGCCTTGATATTTGCTGTCTCAAATATCAAGGCATGTTCAATTACATCGGAGTTAGATTTAATGAACATTCTGAATGCTACACAAGATAGAGAAGAAACGAAAGCAAAATGTTACGTTTGTACGGCCGTTCCGTTTTCGTTGGGTAAAGTGGTCTATACGCAAGGTATTGAGCAGTTATTAGATAATAATGTCGGTGCTAACTTGTCGATTTATTTGCAGCGTCACCAAAGTGGAGATTGGGGAGAGACTTGCATTGAAGATAAAATCACCAATGACGAAGCAACCAAAACAGGCGAGAGAGTGATATCGAATTATACGATTTGTGATCAATCGGTTTGGATAATAACTGAACGTGACCGCAGCGTGACCACAATTTTATTACCTTGTGAATATTGATATCTCAATGGGATGGCATAAAATGAGAGTCCTATTATTAGGGCTCTTTTTTATGATGAAACCATTACTTTATCTTTCGTTGTTATCGCCGTGTTTCAGTTGGGCTTTTTGCTTTGATGAGGCAGGGCGATTTTATAATGTCGATCCACAGCTTTTAAAATCCATCGCCACGGTAGAAAGTAGCCTAAAGCCGAACGCGTACAATGAAAATAAAAACCAATCCGGTCAAGTCATCAGCCGTGATTTTGGATTGATGCAAATTAATTCCCATTGGTTTGATCGACTATCCGAATTTAATGTGAATGAAACAAATATCTATAATCCTTGCTTTAATGTTCATCTTGGCGCATGGGTATTAAGTTCTAACTTTTCTAGTCATGGTTATAACTGGAACAGTGTCGGCGCGTATAATGCGGGTTTTTCCAAACGCACCGAGAACGCCAGAAAAATATACATCCAAAAAGTCCAATCGGTTTATTTTAATCCTAACGTTAAATAAAAGACCTTGCACCATAACGGTGCAAGGTCTTTAGCTTTTCCTCTCGCTTTCTTCCTTCAATTTCCAGATCCCCCGCATCCCTCGTTCGTCAGATTCATTCGCCACCTGGTCGGCTTTTGTCTTTCGCTGTCAGTTTTTCCCGTCGCTTTGATTAAGGAACTCAGATCATTCGTTCTGAGTTGTTGGTTAGTTGAGTTGGTGACCACACCCTACGGCGCATTGAAATCAATGCAAATGGTTGTCTGTGAAAAACATAAAGATAATAAAAACAAAAAGTTAAAGATATAATAGTCGCTTAAAGTAACGTGGAAAAATTTTCAGAAATTACACTAATTAGCCGATTAAATTTCAATGGATAAATATATTTTTTCAATGATTATTAATTGATCCCTTATAGGTAAAGCGATGAGAGCGTTTTCAAGGTCCTTTAATTGGAAATCATTGAATGTTGATTGAGCCCTTTATTGACAATGCTTGAAGGGTCTTTTATAAAATTAATTGATTGAAATTTCATTTGAATAACAATGCTTTTAATTGGGATTGAGGAGGGCAATATGACACGTTCTTATCCGCTACAAAGTTCTTTACGTGGAAAGTTAGCGCAAGATTTTAAGACGTTTAGGGATAAGGAAGCATTAAGTGATGCAGAGGCCACACGCCAACTTTTGATGTTGGCACTGCGCATCAAACTCAATGACAGTGAGGATGATAGTCCATCGAACCGTGCGTTGATGGAAGAGATTTATCGTGTCGTTCGTGGCTCATCTGCGATCACTGATGTGGTTCATGGACAAACCTTTGATGGTGAAAAATTATTCCGACAACAAAAAGAATCCAAACCCTTTAGGCAACAGGTGAAATCTGATATCGATAATAAAGTCGATGAGTTTCTGGCAGGCAAAAAAAAAGGGTAGTCCATTGGACACCCCTTTTTCTACCGCTCTAACTCTCTATCTAGTTTATTATCTTGGTCATTGTTGTTGTCACGCTCCTGATTAAAATCAAACGTTTTTTGAGGGGAGGGTTCTTTGCTGTCGAAGTGTTCAAGCTCTTTATCTTTGATTTCTTTTGTGTGTTGATTAATATCAGTGTCCGGCTCGTTGGTTAATGAATCATGGTCTTGAGTGGGTGTGTCGAATTCCTCTTTTTGTTGATGCGTTTGTTGATGGTATTGTTCAATACCCTGTTTAATTTCCTCAAGCATATCGTCAGGTGAAACAAACTGAATATTTCTCCCTGAAAAGTTGGCCATGATTTTTTCAACGTTGTTGGGATTTAAATCAGTATTTCCTTGACTCAGTACAATCACAATGTTCTGTCTGAGTTCATCGGTGGAGATATTCTGAATGTCATTCTTATGATTGACATTGATAATGTCGTATTGGCCTTGATGCGCTTGATTAATAATAAAAGCATTCTCGATTGAGGTACTGATGATGGTGGTGTGCAAATCACTGCCTTGATGGAATCGCGTTATTTGTTTGGATTTCGTGCCTAATATCCGTGGGTTGATGTCGAGTGCCGGATCTTTATTTCCTTGCCCGTCTAAATAAGTCACTTCAATCGCTTTTGTTTCTCCTTTTTTATCGTGAATGTTAGTTATCATTGCCGAGTGAAATGTCTGGTCCTCCGAGGAGTACACTGCTTGATGAAAATGAACATGGTCACTCTTAGGGTGTTCAATACCTAATTTATTGAGGTAAGTTTCGGCTAATGTGCCTGTGAGTGGCTGACTGGTTTGTATATATTCTTTCGCTCTCTCTTCAAATTGTGCCATGTGTTTTGGCGTAGTAGTCAGTAATTGTTCATGTTTAGGGTTGGCGGTGAGTTGGTATTTATTAGGATCATTAAGGATGTTGTGGGCTTCTTTCATTGCCTCCTTATAATTTATTTCCTTATGACTCATCATCAAATTGATTAATGAGCCTTTTTCACCGGTGGTATAGTCTTTAAAATACCCTCGATATTCCCCCGTTAATGACACTTTTAGAGCCGATTTACCGATACCAAAGGTTAAATAGTCACGGTCTGATTTAGATGGGTTCGGTTGTCCCAATAGGTTGATGGCTAAGCTTTCGGTGTATTTAGGGAGCGCTTGGTTGATGTGTTCTTTAAATTGGTTGTAGTCAAAATCTCCGTTTCTATTTTGATAACGTACGTCTTCATGAGGCAGAGCTTTGTCATTAAAGTAAGGGGTACTGTGTGGTGCAATGTTTTCGATGGTTTCAATGGCACTGTGTTTATTGACCTCTTTTGATAACCAGCTCTTCATCATCTGTTTTGGGTTATCGGTAAAAAGTTTGACATGAGTGCTCGCTCGGCTCAAATCGATGTAAGCGCGTCTTAAGTTCGTCAGTGCGCCTTTGCCTTTGAGAGTGGTAATGACGTACTGATACGGCGCTCCTTGCGCCATGTCCGCAGTTCTGGTGTAAGCGTAATCCCAATGCCCATCTTTGAGTTGGTTTGGATTGAGGTTTAACGTTTGCCCTTCTTTCGAAAGCGCGGTGATTTCTTCCTTGGTGGCACGGCTGATGGTGTATTCCACATTGGCTTTAATGCCTCGCGCTTTGTCGGTAAAGCGGGTCATGATTTTATCACCTGTTGAAAGCGGCTTTTCTGATTGAGCGAAGAGTGACGTGTATTTGTGGTCTTTGTTACGTGGCAAAAACGGTTTTGTCTTACCTGTATTCACGTCTTGAAGTGTCACCACTCCGTGCTCCGAATCAATGTGGGTAATGATGTCGTACTCTCCTTGCTTGGTGCTTAAAATGAGCCCTTTCTGATAAGGCATCATGGTGGCTAACTCTTCTTTGCTCTCACCTGTAGAGCGCAATCGGGTGGTGATGATGTTCTCTTGGCCTATCTCTTGTGTTTTCATCAGTCCGACACGAATGTGCTCAGTGATGTGGTCACGCTCATTATTCGTGTAAGCAATGATAAGCGTGTTTTCTCGCGTTTCGGGCGTACGGGCAAGGTAGTCCTGTGCTACAGCGTAAGGCAGCTTTTCGGTGGCAATAAGCTGTGCTTTGCTTTGGTCTTTCGCACTCTCATCGAGGGTGGAGATAATATGTTGCGTGCTACCGAGTGTATCAGGGCTTTGCTGAGAGAGTTTATCGAGGGCGCTGTGTGGCTGCTTATCCACAATGTTGTGTACGGCACCAAGCAGTATTTCATTCTTCTGACGAATGATGTCGGTCATAAAAGCCGTATCGATGAGTCCTTGTCTCATGCTCAATTCAAACGGTTTACCGGCATTAAGAGAAAGCAGCTGCTCTTTATCCCCAAGTAAGGTGGCTTTGGAGCCGCTTTGTAATACAAGGTCGGTGAGCTCTTTGGCTTGTTGGTTGCTGACCATGGAGCTTTCATCGAGGAAGAACAGCGTGTTTTTGTAGTCCTCTGGTAAGGTGATGCCACGTCTTAGGTCGGTCAGTAAGCTTTCCAGCGTTTGCGCTTGTATCCCTTTGCTTTCCAGTTCGCTGACGGCGGCGTGCGTTGGTGCAATACCTATGATTTGTGAAGGTGAGTGTTTACTGGCTTGGCTAGCGTGTTGAATCAATTCAATGTTGGATTCGAGTAGGGTGGATTTACCGGTGCCCGCTAAACCTTGCACGGCCACAAAACTGTCTTTGGTCGTTGAGATAAGGGTGATGCCGTCCTTTTGCCCTTGGGTAAGGCGAGGCTGTGCATCGAGATAATCTCTGACTTGTCTGTGGGTGGCAAACGGCTTGTGTTGATTTTTCCCTTGCTCAATGTTCCGCAAGATGTGCTTTTCGGTATCGAGCGCCGCTTGGGTGGTCCAGCGTGTGCCGTCGCTGTATTCGGCAGAGAGGGTGTCACTGCGCTTGGCGAGCTCTGTTTCAATTTGATCTTTGATTATCGGTTGATTGGCCTCTTCAAAAGCGTAACGGATCGCTTCGACGACTAACTCTTTTTGTGTAAACGCCGCTTCTTTTTCAGAAAGATGACTCAGGGCAAAGTTCAACGCTTTCTCTTGCAGTGGTGAATTTTGCTCTTTGTTTAAGAGAGTGAGGGCTTGCTGGATGTCGCTTTTGACGGTGATGGCGGTGGTGTCAGTCAGGTAGCGGTCGTTGACGCTTTGAGTGTGCATCACTCGCTCGATGGCAGAAAGCTTCACTTCGCTTTTCTCAAGCGCGGCCTGGGCTTTATCGGGGTTGTCGGTAAACACATCGATGCGCGCGCTTTTCTCGGTCAGATCATGGAAGAGCGCTTTGGAGAGCGTAAAGGTTTTGCCTGAAATAAGAGTGTGCGGCCTTGGTTCGATATGACTGGCGGAATGCACATAGTCGTATTTTAGTGGTGCGTCTTTCAGGGCTTCAGCGGGGATGGTTTTCGATTCGCCTTGCGTGTCCGTTAACGTCAGGGTTTCTTTAGATAATCCTGTGACCACGTAACGTTCATTGGCGTTCAACCCAGATGGAAAGTGCTTACTGGTGGTTATGAGGCGTTCACCTTGGTTAACTTGCAACGATTCAGGTTTAAAGACCTGCATGTTGAGGGCTTTGAATCCGGTGGAAGCGGGATCGAGGGTGTATTCTTGTCCATCGGTTTTGCTGAGTACATGGACTCGATTGTTTGTCTTATCCGATGTGGAAACCACTAACTCTTGAGGTTTTCCGTCTTCCCAATGGCGAAGGGTCATGCCCGGCTTGTAGTGTTGCGCTAACTCCTGTTGGGGTTTAGACAAATAATGAGGTTGCTGAGTCAACAAGGTGATGCCGCTGCGGGCAAGTTGACCCTGGTTCTGTAGAGAGGTCCGGATCGCGTCCGTCAATCGTCGTTGTTCAACGTGAGAAGTCGCCAGCACTTGTGTGTCTTCTTTGTTTGATAAGTAGGTATAAGCTCTGGCGAGGGTGCGCGTATCACTGTCGTGCAAGGCAACCTTACTGTCTATCTGTTTGCTGTCTACCCAAGAGTGCGAGACGACGTTGCCTTTGCGGTAAAGCTCGATGGCGTTATAGGCTTTAAAACCTTGGCGACTGGACGTGTTGTTCAGCAAGATGACTTTGCTCCCCGATCCCTTAGCTTTTGCGTTTAAAGCGATCAACTCATTCGCGCTCATTTTGTGGGCGCTGTCGACGAGAAGGACATCTTTGTTGGTCATTGGTAGGTCGGAGTGCAACAAACTATGGACAGAGTGACGATGCTCTTCTTGAAACCGGTGTTTTACCCAGGCTGCGACCGTATGACTTTCACGTTGGATGGTTTGGCTATGACGGTGTTTGTCTTTGGCGTTTTGTGACACTAAGTGGACACGTTTACCGACATGGTTGCCGACGTTCAATAGGTTTTGCGCGATTTGCTCACTGTTGCCAAACACATTGACCACATGAAACTGTTTGGTGGACTGGTAAATGTCCGCCACCTTTTGGCAGTTGCCTTGAGTGAGGGTCAGTTTATCTAACGTAGCGTCATTGACGGGAGTACGCATATGGTGCGTACGCCCTTTGCTGGCCGCCATTAACGCTTGTTCGGTTTTCAGCATGGTTTGAGTGGTGTATTGACCTTTCATGGAAAGGGGGAGAAGCGCCCCGTCTTTCACCCATTGGTCTGCGACCACTTTAAGGTCGATTGCATTGGCTTGTACGCCGCCCTTGGTAAACTCGGCCGCGGCTAATTCTATGATCTTTTGCAGTTTTAGTGCCGTGTTGTATTGCCCCAAGTGTTCAACGGCGCGACTAAACGCGTCTTTAGCGATTTGTTCAGGGTGATGCTCTTGTTGAGCGATGCCGAGGGCGTTTTTAACCAAGTCTTTGGGCTGATAGCCTTTGTTGCACACCGTTTGTTGCCAGCGAGTATTGAGCTCGGCCTCACTTTCGTAGGTTTTGGCTTTGCGAGTATCGAGTGCGGCTACATCTTTTGCCGCTTGCGTCCCCCCAAAATCTAAGGCTTGTTGGTCGAGCTGTTGTTTGCGAGTAGAAAACGTATCAAGGAGGATTTGAGGGAGGCCTTTGGCTTCAAATTGGCCGTTACCCAATCCTTGCATTTGATAACCCATTTGTTCGCTCTCTTTGGCAAGCTGACTCTGGTAAAGAGCGGTGTAGTACTTTTGGAAGTGGTAAATGCGCTCGCCTGTTCCATTGATGACGCCGCCTTTTTGTTTGAGAGAAGAGGCGAGTGTACGCAGTTGCCCTTCTTTGTCGCGCGTCATGTTTGCCGTCAAAGCGTGGGAATGGAGTTGTGGGTCGTTTTCACGACTGGTTTTATGGCGCACGACCGCAAAGGCCATGGATTCGGTATTGATGAACTCACGAGCGCCTTCGTCATTGATGTGCGTGGCTTGTGCTACGTCTTTTTCTAATTGCGAGAGCGCGAATTTGACCGCCGTGTTATGCGCATCGATTAAACGTGTGTCACCCCCGACGAGAGCAAGTACACTGACCGATTTTGGCGCAGAAAAGGTTAGGTCAAACCCCGATTTATGATCGTCGCGTTTGCCTTTGATGGTTTCATGGCCTAGGTGTCCAGATAAAACGGACTCTAACGTTTTTTGGTCAACCGGTTTACCGAGTAGGCCTGCTTCTTCGGCTAACTGACCATGCCAAAAGGTGTTTTCATTGGTACTGTTTTCTTTGAGGTAGTAGTTGTCGTTGCTGTCTTTTTCGAGAGAAATGTCAGGGGTCTCTTGGGTGTTTTCTTCGTTTAAGTAATACTTGGCGGCGCCAGAGGCGGATTTAAGAGGGCTAATGGACATCATAAGGTGTTCTCCTTTTTTTGGGGCGCAGCAAAGCCGCCACGTCAGCGGAATGCCGGTGAGTTGGGTGTGGTACGAATGGGTTAGCGGACGGCGTTGATGTGAATGAAAGGGTGGTAAAGGGTTTTTACAGGGGAGGGTAAGATTGTGTTCGGTCTCTAAATGTTCCTTGATGTTTCATTTCGTGTGGTTAATCGTACATCTCGCCCGTTTCTGCTTGTGTCATGGACGCCTCTTCGGTTTCTCGCTGTAGTGCATTTTGTGTGTTTTCAGCGAGCTGTTGGTTTTGGGCAGCGTTATTGGTCGGGTTTTCCTTTTTCGGTGCTTTGGCAAGGGTTTGTTTTTGATGGGTTCTGGTTTGCTGCTGCTCTTCTTCGTTTTCATAGGTACTTTGCTGAATGGCGAGTAATCGGTTTCTTTGGGTTTCATCGAGTTCATGCAAAGCAATTAACTCATGAAAAATCAAGGCTTGGTCGATACTCTCCATTGCTTTCCCGCCTGGTAGGTTGCGTTTGATGAAGGAGGGTTGGAGATTGCTCATGCGGTCGTACTTCAGTTGCAGCTTAGTGATGAGCATGGAGTTAGGGGTGCGTAAGTAACACTCTAAATCATCCAAACCTTGGATTTGGGCAGGAGAAACCACAGGACGCGTTTTGTTTTGGTGGCCAAGTGAGACACCGTCACGCAGTGCGTTCGCCCCGTAAGAAATATTTTCTCGTGAGATATCGATTTCTTGCTCACCAAGATCATCAGAGGAAATGGTGGCCATCGCTTTTGAAGGGGCGCGGAAGAAAAAGCGCGTGTTGAGCAAATCAAAAATGACTCTCGCCGCGTTGCGCCCGTAAGTGGTTTCTAATTGAGCGTAAGATTGCAAACCCAGTAAATAACATCCTCCAAATTTACGCACTTCAGAAATAATGTGCGTGAGTTCAGGCAGTTTATGTAACGTAGGCATTTCATCGATGATCACCCAAATTCGGCGGTCGTCATCGGGCTCCATTCCTAGAATGGCGTTGGAGGCAATCGCAAGCCACATCGAGATCAGTGGTCTGAGTGCGGTGTGTTGTCTTGCGTTACTCGATAGGAATAAAAATCCTTGCTGGGATTCATCTTGCACCCAATCTGTGATCGAAAATGGCGCCCGTTTATGGTGGCCTTGTGCGTCTTTTTCATCCAAACCATGTAAGTAACGTAATGACTTAATGTAAGTCGCTAGTACCGATTTGATGGAGATAGCTGTCTTCTCGATACTTTTCGAGACGAGGGAGCTAGCTTCGGTGTCTTTTAAGTGTTCACCTAGCGTGGAAAGCTCCGACGTTAAGATAATGTACAGCAAATTTTCAATGGTACATTTGTGTTTGTCATCGATCATCATTTGATAGGTGGTTGCTGCGAAAATGGTTCGTGCGGAATCCACCCAAAACGGGTCGCCTTCGCCGTGTTGCGGAATAAGCGCGGCCGCGAGCGATTCAAAGTCAGGGGCTTCTTTGGCATCACTCCAAATATCCCATGCAGCGCAACGCTCATCGAAGGGATTTAAAATCACGTCTTTATGAGGGTCATAGAATTTACTGACAAAATCGCAGCCTTTATCGTAGATGATGGCTTTATCGCCTCGCGCCCGTATCCAGCGCAATAACTTGCGAATCGCAACGGATTTACCTGCGCCTGTGGTGCCGTCAATCATTAAGTGCTTGACCTCAAACCTATCAACAAAAAGCTTGTGACCATCGAGTGCAAAAGGAGAGAGTTTTTTCTTCTTTTTCAGCTCTGCGGTGACGGCTTTAGGCTCAGCCAATTGAAAGCCGCGAATGTGGTTATCTTCGCTTTGCTCTTGCCCTTTTCTCTTAAACCAGTGGTTGATAATCACAAACAGCACGGTGGAAGTGGCCACAGAGACCAGTAGGCCAATGAACAGGGCTTGCAGCAATTCTTGGTAGCACTGTGACAAGATGGGGTTTTGCAGTTGTTGGCCAAGGGTGCTGCTGTAGCGTTGATCTTCCCATTCGACCACTACGTTGCGCTTTAGGCTAAAACCTAATTTGTTGAATAGCCAAAATAGACTGTAGTAGTAGGCACCGGTTAATGTGCTGGCCGAGGTGAGGAGGTAAGTAGTGATAAGCCCGAGCAAGGCCGCGAAGATATTGAGGTACTTGATTGTGGTTACGTTCACTTGCCACCACATTCGAATGTTATGGAAAGTGATTTGACCACCACGAGTCGTAGACATAGAAAAACTCCTTGTGAAGGAAAACAAAAAAGCGCCCACACTGAGTGAGGCGCTTTTGTTCGGTAGAATGAAATCAGGAATAAGGTGACAGGTTACAAAGGAGGTGTATTACGAGTGCCAAGGCTAAGGGACGACAGAATTGTTTGGTGCTCGCATTAAGATTGACCAGTTTCAAAACGTTTTTGTCGGATAGGCGACACCTGTTACCAGATGCCGCCCTCCTAAGAACCGTACGTGCAACTTTCACTGCATACGGCTCAAGCCTCCACTAAGGCGTTATTGTTACCCAGCAACTCACAAAGCAGTGGCGACAGGATCAAACCATGAGTTGCGACCTGTATTTTTCACCTTACGTTCATTGAGAAAACCTTCCCAAAAAGGATCAAACGGATTCGCTTGACTCATGATTTTAACATGTCGCTTAATTGGCACCTTTGCGATGTCAAACAGCCTGATCACGCCATACTTTCCTGCCTTTTTGAACCAGCCATGGAAAGTCCATTGACCTTGCAAGTTCAGAAAATACTTATGTGCGATCCACTTGCGTCCCTTGTTTGGGTGACGCCTAACTGACCATCGCCATAACGCTAGAAACATCTGATGACCAACATAGCCGAAGGTTTGTTTAGCAACACAATGGCGATAGTAATTCGCCCATCCTCGTAGCTTTGGGTTTATCATCTTAATGAGATCGGCTACTGGGATTGTTGCGTGTTTTCTAATGAGGTCACGCATGTTTCGTAAGAATGATAATACGTTGGATTTGCTCGGTTTAATGAGCAGTTTCCCTTTGTACTTTCTGGCGTTGAAGCCAAGAAAGTCAAAACCATCATTGATATGAGTAACGTGCGTTTTCTCTTCAGAAAGCGTTAAACCTCTTTCTTGTAGGAAAGCCATCAGTTGCGGCTTGATGTCATTCACAAGAACTTCCTTTGAAGAGCCAGTGATAACAAAGTCGTCAGCATAACCTATAAAGTTTACTCTGCTGCCTGTCTTGCGAGCGATAGACTTAGTTAGCTTTTCTAGTCCGACAAGAGTGAGCAACATCAGGGTAGGTGAAATTATCCCGCCTTGTGGTGTTCCCTCCGCCGTTTTGTAGAAGAGACCTTTGTCTAGATAGCCACATTCCAGCCATTGCTTAAGCATCCTTTTGTCTGTCGGGATATTATCAAGTAGCCATTGGTGACCTATCTTGTCGAAACAAGCTTTGATATCCCCCTCAAGAACCCATTGTGCTGCTCCCTTTTTACATAGACATTTGAAGCACTGTTGTATTGCATCTGCTGCGCTTCGATTGGGTCTAAACCCATAGCTGTTAGGGTCGGCAATTGTTTCAGATATTGGTTCTAGTGCTAGAAGGTGTAACGCTTGTTGCGCACGGTCTATCATGCACGGGATACCTAATGGTCTGAGCTTGCCGTTTTTCTTCGGGATATAGATCCTTCTGAGCGGTTTGGCTCGATAGCCTTTTCTGCTCAGTAAACTGACTGCCGCCATTCGACGTGCATCGGTGTTCCAGATGTCGCCGTCAATTCCTGGCATTTTACTGCCTTTGTTTTGTGATACTCGACGAACAGCAAGAAGCTTTGCTGCTTTCGAGTGAGTCAGTATCCACTGTAGTGCTTTCGCCTTACCGTGTTTACCTTCTCGGATTGCTTTTGCAATGCGCATCTGGAGCCTTAACACATGACGCTCAACCGCTTTCCAGTCGATGGATCGCCATTGGGCGCTGCCAGAAGGGGCACTCACTTCATGAGAAGAGATCATCTGCGTTCCTTCTTAAATAAAGTTTTCCAAATCATCTTGCAATGGGAGACCAGTTGGAAGTGGGCACACTTTCGTGTCAGACATCCGTCTGTATCTGCATCATTACAATGCAGCCTTCGCTTTTTCCAACCTCCTTTACCAGCACCGCTATCGGCTCTCTTCACAGACAGCTTTCCCGAAGGAACGATACTGGCTTACCGTGTTCCGCATGTCGCGCAATATCAGGGTAGATGCCCACTATAGTGCGGGGAGCCTGTCGATCACGAAAGAGTATTGTCCAACCCCTTTCCTACTCCCTTCGCCGTTTGGCTACAGCGTATTAACCACTTCCGCTGCTTCAAACATAACGCACCTTACATGGATTCACTTTCGTTCATCATACTGATTCCCTAGCACTCACCCAATTCGTGGTTATCAGGAGGAGCATCCCCTCACGGTTCTGCTCCCGTTTAGCATAGTGCCAAACTTCGTTACATTGTCAGGCTCGCTGCTTTATTCAGAGCCTTAGGGTCGTCTGGTGATACAAACGGTTCACTCTTATCGCGGTGAACAGCGCTTCATGCGACTTCACGTCGCACGGACAAAAGTGAGTCAGTGACTTTACTAAATTAGTCTTTGATGAATTACTTCAAGTATGGAAAAGTCGCTTAGCTCAGTATCCATTATTGATGGTGCAGATCATATTGGGTCACTGCCACAGTAGTCGAACTTCACTCGTAAAAGTGATGACAGTAAAACTGATGTAATGACAAGCTTCATGAATCGTTTAGCTCTTAACGGCTAATTTTCATTTATTAGCCATAAATGGCTAAATTTGCATTGTTAGCCATAAACGGCTAAATTGGTATCTACATGAAAGAAGGAGTTTTAATGTGGAACCTATCTCTAAACCTATCGCAGTGATCAGCGGCGATATTGTCAACTCAACCAAGCTAACATCTGAACAGTTTGAACAACTTCTTAAACGAATCAAGGACATTCAGAGACAGATCACCGAAGCAAATTCATCAAATGCGCACAGCATTGAGCGCGGTGATGAATTTCAGACCGTGGTACATGATATTGAAAATGCTCTGAGATATACCATCATTTATCGTATTGGCATTAAAGCGCTTGGCAAAGAGTTTGATAGTCGCATTAGCCTTGCTATTGCCTCTAATGCCGATTTGCGTGAGTTGGTCTCTGAATCGATGGGTGAAGCATTTGTTCTTTCTGGGCGTGGACTAAAAGCCTTAAAAAGCGACAGGTTGTTATTTAACTCTGACCGTTTCGAACTCACTGAGCACTTTGACTTACTCTTTAAGTACCTCGATAGACAACTAACGGAATTAACCTCGCGGCAATGTGAAGTTATGCTTCCGATGCTTCGAACCAATGAAGGCTTGTCTATTAGTGATTTAGCAGAAAAGCTTGATATTGCTACTGCCACTGCCAGTAAGTCTCTTAAAGCTTCAGGTTGGCCGCTAATCAGTGAGCTAAATTGGCGATTCATAAACCAAGTGGCGGGACTCAAGTATGTTTAATTTTTTTGATGTTCTAATACCGTTCTTGATGATTCACATCATCTGTGATTTTTACCTCCAGCCGAACCAATGGGTAGAAGCAAAGAAAAAATACACTTACCGTTCAACTGAACTGTACTTTCACTCACTATTACACGGCGTCACGTTGTTAGTTCCTGCTATAGCGTTAGGTATTGATTGGCGCTCAACAACTTGCTTGGTAGTTATCGTAGCGGTAAGTCATTTTATTATCGATTTGTGGAAAGTAAGAGCACGAAATGGTGGTAAGTTTTCCTATTTTATCATTGACCAGACTTTGCATGTATCGGTGCTAGTAGCCATTGCCTTTCACATGGCAGATGGTGTAACGATCGATGCCGTACTACAAGATGAGAAGTTCTCAGATGGTGTTGTGGTGCTCTTTGCTTACTTACTAATTCTAAAGCCGACTTCGATTGTTATTGGCAGCGTCTTAAGTAAGTTTCCAATATCAGATAAAGATACAAATACTACTAGTATTAGTGGTCTTATCGCAGGTGGTGAGTTAATCGGTTACTTAGAGCGAGTGTTAATACTGACCTTTACGCTTGTGGGGAGCTATGCAGCGGTGGGTTTTGTATTAGCGGCTAAGTCAATATTTAGGTTTGGTGAGTTGAATAAATCAGACGACCGAAGCATGACTGAGTATGTGCTGATTGGTTCATTGATATCGGTGGTGCTCACAACACTGGTAGGTACCTTAATATCACTTGGTTTGGACGTGGAAATTAAATGACCCAAAAGGTATTCGGCAGTTTGTGACTAAATAAGCTCGAATTTTACGGGCAAGTACAAATTAGTAGATGTATGGCAACCTCTATTGGTTAACACTAGTAATAGTTTTTAGCGACTTAGGATGATGATGCTCATATAATAACCTTATTGCCTATGAGGAGTATACATGAGTTCACCTATTCTAGAATCATTACCTGCTATTCACGTAACAGTTGTGGGTATCTTTGTAGTGGTCAACTGATATTGGCCACGTTCCTAGAGTTTAACCAGAACAATCGTT
>NZ_JBFSUV010000045.1:34886-45375 GCF_041467515.1 Vibrio sp. 10N.247.311.12 | reverse complement strand
CGCTTGTACGGTGGTGTGAGAGGACGGAGGCTGCGAGGCCTCCTCCTACTCGATTTTTCGAGATACGAGATCGTACTGCTAAGTGCTAAGCTCGACTTCTAACCATTTGAGATAGCATAAACATTGCTGCCGCACTGATAACCACAGACGGGCCAGCAGGCGTATCATAGAACCAAGACAAGCTTAATCCACCGAATACAGCGATAGAGCCAATAATTGATGCAAGGAAGGCCATCTGCTCAGGTGTGCTCGAGAACTTCCTTGCCGTTGCTGCAGGAATAATCAGTA
Source organism: Vibrio sp. 10N.247.311.12 (assembly GCF_041467515.1). Classification (NCBI taxonomy): domain Bacteria; kingdom Pseudomonadati; phylum Pseudomonadota; class Gammaproteobacteria; order Vibrionales; family Vibrionaceae; genus Vibrio; species Vibrio sp. 10N.247.311.12. Next base: position 45,087 of record NZ_JBFSUV010000045.1, on the reverse strand, counting down.
GCGATGTCATGATTAACGCACCAACAAACTTCATACCGACAGCAATCACGATACCGACCAATAGCATCAGAATCAGACGCATTAAATCAATGTTGATGCCATCAACCGCCGCGAGATCTTCGTTAACCGTCGTTGATAGTAGTGGTCGCCAAAAGATAGCAAGTACTAATCCAATCACAGCAGCACCCGCATAGATGAACACTAAATCCGTTGGAGATACTGCCAGCAAGTCACCAAATAGGTAGCTCATTAGGTCAACACGAACGTTATCTAAGAAACTGACAGCAACCAAACCAAGTGATAGCGCACTGTGCGCCAAAATACCGAGTAGGGTATCGGTCGCGACCAGCTTTTGTTTTTGTAAAGTCACTAGCAACACGGCCAGCATCAAACAACAAATCAGCAGCGCGAAATACAAGTTAATGTTGAACAGAAAGCCAAGTGCTAAGCCCATCAAAGAAGCGTGAGCAAGCGTGTCACCAAAGTAAGCCATCTTACGCCACACCACGAATGAACCTAGTGGGCCTGCAATTAGTGCAATACCCAAACCCGCCAAAATAGAGGGAAGAAGAAACTCAAGCATTAGTGGTGTCCGTGTTTATGGTTTGAACATTCATGCACGTCGCCTTCGACAGGCTGGCCTGCGAGATCATGATGGTGATGTTCGTGTTGGTGATGATAAAACGCTAGCGTCTCTTGGGTCGCGGTGCCAAAGAGCGCAATATACGAAGGATGGTGTTTGATGTCTGCAGGTGCGCCTGAGCAACAGATGTGGTGGTGTAAACAGATAACATCGTCTGTTTTTGCCATCACTAAATGCAGATCGTGTGAAACCATAAATACGGCACAACCAAAGCGGTGGCGAATGGTGTCAATCAAGTCATACAGGTCTATTTGCCCTTGAACGTCGACGCCTTGAGCCGGTTCATCGAGAACCAGTAGATCTGGTCTTCTTAGCAATGAACGAGCAATGAGCACACGTTGGTTTTCTCCGCCAGATAGCTGGTGCATGTTACTCTTCTGCAGATGTTCAGCACCAACAAGCTTCAATGCTTCAAGGATCTCTTGCTGACTGAAATTGCCAGTGAGTTTTAGAAAACGCTCTACGTTGAGCGGTAGGGAATCATTGAGCTTTAATTTTTGTGGTACATAGCCAATTTTCAGTTTTTTAGCTTTTGTTATTGTGCCTGAAAATTTGGTCTGTAAACCCAGTACCACTTTTACTAATGTCGACTTTCCTGCACCGTTTGGCCCAATCAGGGTGGTGATTCTGCCGCGCTCTAAATTTAGAGAGATGTTGTCTAGAACTTTTCGACCGTCAAATTCGACGCTCACAGAATCTAGTTGGATTAAGTTATCCATGAATAGAACTCATTTGCAATTCGCTAATGTTATAATGTAACATTTACCTCAAGCCTAAGCTACTTTTCTATTATCGAGGGATTATGTCACGTTCATCTTTTATACTTGCTACTTTGCTTTTAGCGCCAAGTGTCGCAAGTGCCAATACTATTCTAACAAGCTTTAAACCAATTCAAATGATTGTGACAGAATTAACGCAAGGCGTTAGTGAGCCGGATGTGTTGATGAACAGCAATGCTTCGCCGCATGATTATGCGCTTAAGCCATCGGATGTAAAAAAAGTTCATAGTGCCGATATGGTCATCTGGTTCGGCCCTGACCTAGAAGCCTTTCTGACTAAGGTGATTGGTTCAAAAGAAAATGTTATCAAGATCAGTGATATTCCCGGAATCAACTTGCGAGAGTTCGGACACGAAGAGCATGACCACGATGCACATGAAGGGCACCACCACGGTAGCCATGACCCGCATTTTTGGTTAGGTATCGAGCAAGTTGAAGTAGCTGCAAAATACATCTCAGCTAAGTTGATTGAATCTGATCCAGACAACGCAATGGCGTACCAAGAGAATCTCGATTCATTCCTGATTGCATTGAAAGAGAAGCAACAGTCTATTCGAGAGCAACTTGCACCCGTGAAAGACAAAGGTTACTACGTTTTTCATGACGCGTATGGTTACTTTGAGCAAGAGTTTGAGCTAAATAACTTAGGTCACTTTACGGTGAGCCCAGAGCGTAAGCCGGGTGCAAAAAGCCTGATCGCTATTAAGAAAACGATAGTACGTGAAAACGTTCAATGTGTGTTTTCTGAGCCTCAATTCACTCCTGCTGTGATTGAATCAGTGACGCGCGGAAGTAACGCAAAACAAGGTCAGCTTGACCCTATCGGTTCAACAGTTGAAGTGAAGAGTGGAAGCTATTTCGATTTTCTTCAGCAACTTACAGATAGCTATACAAGTTGTTTAGACGAGAAGTAAGTCATAAACGAGTATTCTTTACTCTACTTTGCTCTCGTTAATTTATGAATCATGCCGCTTTTTGCGGCATTTTCGTGACCGCTAAGATAAAACCTCCTAACAAATAACAAACCTCCTTTCTCCTTTTCTAATTTCCGCTAAAATGGAAAGATAATAATAAGCACAAAAAAACTCAGTTTTTGGTTTAGCAACGATAAGACGTTGTGGTACCCAAAATTTCATGTGTTGTTGCTGTTCAGGATTAAGAGTTGTATCGAATTATCTTCAAAATGTTCATGTTAATGAGCATTTCATTTAGCGTTCTAGCGGTAAATACCTCGCCCTCCGTTTTCTATCCTTTGCCCGTTCAAGCGCAAGGGAATTTCCTTGCGGCTAAAAACTTGTATTTAGGTGCCGGAGGTGGGCTCTGGGTTCATGATGTGCATGGAAAAGTACTCTTTTACGATGGTCGAACTCTATTCCCTCGCAAGGGAAGCTTACTGCAATTTTCTTCGGAAAGAGTCGCCTTTCTGAACGATGAGTTTTGGACATTTTTCGACAATGAGGTTTATCGACATAACCCTGGAATTGGCAACGAATTGGCGTTTAGCCTAAGTCCCGGCGCTGAAATAGCGAATATCGGTGCATCAGGCGATTATATTTGGGTTACTGACGGCAGTAATTTCTATACCTACAACACTCAATCTTTAGAATTCAACACCTACTCTCTACTTAAACTGTACCGATACAATAACAGCAGTGACATTGCGATTAACGACGCTGAGTGGGTACTATCAAAGTGGGTGCTAGCGACCAGTTCTGGCGTTTACCTTTCAGAGAATCAAGAGTTTACCCATGTCACCGCATCAGACAAAAACCATATTGAGACGGTTTATTTTTCGAATGCTCGACGTGAGTTAGTGATCGGTACTTTAAATGGTGCTGTGATTGTTGATCTCGCGAACCCAGACAAAGAGACCATCGTTAAAGGGTCGCATGTTCTCTCGTTGGCCGAAACTTCGGACCAGTATTGGATTGGTACAGAGCACGGCCTTATTAGCTACAACTTTATTACGGGACAAATTACTCGATTCGAACAAGCCGCTAGTCAAGACTTCTCGTTACCGGGTGAGAAAATATATTCGTTGATAAACGATCATGCTGGTGGTATGTGGGTTGCGACAAACAACGGTATCCGATACTTCTCACTGTTCAGCAAAACCTTCTCGAGAACACCCCTAACTGGAATGGGCATGCATTCGAGTAGTGTGGTGATCAATAAAGTACTGCCTGTCAGTGACCAGTTATCTTGGGTCGCGTCTTCAATGGGGCTCTACTTGGTTGATTCTGAAAGTGAAGAGAACCCAATTCGTGTTTACTCTAACCCTGTTAATGATTTTGAGATCTTTGGCTCTTCCATTTGGTTGGCGACCGAACAAGGTATCATCAGTCTAAATACGGAAACACTACAACCCGAAGCCCTTGATTTACCAAGGCCAATTGAGGGAGTGCGTGTTGAAAACCTTGCGCTTCAAGCCGATAACGTTCTTTGGATGACCTCTGGGCAAAACCTCTATTCGTTATCTATCGAAACCATGAAACTGACGAGTTATGGCACTGACTGGTTAGTCGACAAGTTCTTGCCTGCGAAGATCACCGCTCTCAATGTAGGCTTGCTAGGTCGCATCTATATAGGAACGGATCATGGCTTCTACTCGTTCATTGATAAACGAATTAGCTTTAGTCGTTCCAGCGAACGGTTTGGCAAAGTCGTCGATATTGAAAAAGCGAAGGATGGAGCGCAGTGGTTTGCGAGCAGTTATGGCGTGTATCGAATCCCGGATGACAGCTCTATTATTCAAGAAATCACTCTTGTTGAAGACAATATTAGCCCCAACTGCCTGATAAGCGATGACAATGGTGTTTGGTTAGGCTCTTCGAAAGGCATCAGTTATTACGGATTGGATGGGCAACTGCATAAACACATAGGTTCGCCATTTGGTTTGATCACCAATGAACTGGCGGCAGGAGCGTGTGCTCTTTTTTACAGTCAAGATAGCCAACCTTCGAGGCTTGTTTTCGGCTCAAAGTATGGTGTAGTCAGCGCGTTATCTAACGAGTTACTGGTATCAACTACACCTCATAGCCGTGCCTTGTTGAGTAAGATAAGTGTCGACCAACAAACGGTATCACTTGGCGGGAAAACGGCAGAGCTGGATGAGATTCCTTATGGTTCATCGATGGGGTTTAAGCTAGGTATCTTACCAGCAACGTTCGCACCTGCGATGGAATACCGACTGAGCGACGATGAACCTTGGAGTGAGTTTGAAGGGGGCTTGTTAACGCTCGATCATCTTCTTCCAGGGGATTACACACTTGAAGTGAAGCCGGTTAAAGACTCCCATTATCGCTTTGTGTCAACCAATCAAAGCTTCTCGATTGCGGAGCCTTGGTATCTGACGAATTGGGCTGCAGCAAGCTCTCTGATATTACTGATTGGCGTTGTGACTATCTTAGTCTTTTGGCGTTCGCGTTATGTCACTTTTGCCAACAGGCACTTAAAAGCGCAAGTTGCACTGAAGACAGACCAATTGAGACACCAAAGCCGGATATTACTCGCAACTAATCAACAGCTTAAAAAGCAGCTATCCGTTAAGAATGCGCTTGTGTCTCATACTGCCAATGAACTATCTTCTGAAGTGAATCATATTGCTGCGATGCTCCCGAATTGGAATGACGAGCTCGGGAAGTCGCCGATTCTAACCTTGAAAAATGGCTTAGCTCAATTGAGCAATACCCCCCAAGGGAAAGGGCAAGTTTGTTACGATATAATTTTAATCTTAGAGGCGGTACTCAAAGCTTGGCAGGATGACTTAACCAAAGCCGGTATTGAACTGGATATTAAAGTCGAAACAAAACAACGATATGTCTCGTTGCTGTATTTTAATCTCGATATCATCTTCAATAGCTTGGTTGGGAGCATCATCAAGAGAAACTTTAAGTCGCAGAGTATGGTGGTTCTGGTTGAAGAGGTTAAGGAGCATCTTGTTGTGACCATTCGAGATCATGGGATGCCTTTCCCTAAGCTGGCATCAAGCATGGGTGAGAATGCCGGAAAGTCGACCGACCTTAATATCGAAAAGCTGCCGCTATTGATGAACCAGAGCGGTGGCGAGCTTAATGCCTTTGTTTCGGAGTCCCAAAATAAGGTTCAGCTTTCGTGGCCAATTGAGTATCAAGTACTCGACAATCTTGAAGCCAGCACAATTGAACAAATTGAAACTATTAAGCTTGTGGCTTCAACGCCGGAGCAACAAAAACTAACAGCGGAACAAGAGTGGAAGAACAGAGTGTCGCAGCTTGTGAGTGAAAACTACGCTGATGCCGAGTTCAGTACTGCAACTGCCGCTAAGTATTTGTTTATGTCTGAGAGAAGCTTACAGAGACGCTTTAAATCGGCTTACAACAAGACCTTCAAAGAGCACTTGAATGAAGTACGTCTAGAGCATGCGTGTGAGCGCTTACTCGCTGGAGAGAAGATCTCTGATGTGGCGTTTGATTCGGGCTTCAATGACCCCTCCTATTTCAGTCAAAGGTTTAAGCACCACTTTGGTATGTCACCATCTAAGTTTGCTGAAAACAACGACGAGTAGCGCGCAGCGGATACTCAGCTAGAACATAAATAAAGATACTTTAGCCTCGACATTCGTGTCGGGGCTTTTTTATGCTTCTACGAGATACGAGATACGAGATACGAGATACGAGATACGAGATACGAGATACGAGATAAATGGGGAGTTTAAAAAGGTTGTTGGGATAAAACAAAGGGAAGAAAAAAAATATCGTGGCATAGCCGGGGGGACTATACCACGGGTGCCAACGACACCTTCGCTTGCTGCCGGAGTGATATAGCAAAGCCATATCACCTCTGGAATAAAATTAAAGAGAAGTAGTTTCTCTTCGATGGAGTAACTATACGTCCAGCTACTTATTTTACTTATAAAATTAACGACAGATACCTATGAGAAAACCGACATTGTCTCAAGTGATTGATAATTAATGATTTGTTTTTGTTTGGGAGGGTTTGTACTAGTGAGGTAGTTCTCGCTAGTTGTTGAAAGTAACGTTTTTGACGTAAACGTTTTTAACGAAACTTACGAGTATGTATTTTCGAAAACATTGATTTCACACAATAGAATTGTGGGCATGTATGTGTATCATGGCGTTAATAACAATCTTTCTCATTATCAGTCACGAATTGGGTACTTATGAAACTCTCACAACTAGAGCAAGGAAAGGCGGCTTCTATTGTTGCACTAACAGGTTTAACACCAGACGTAAGGAAGAAACTTATGGTCATGGGTATGTTGCCAAAAACCGAGGTGACGCTTATCCGCCGTGCACCTATGGGTGATCCGCTTCAAGTTGAAGTGAGAGGTGTTTCTATCGCCATTCGTGAAAGCATTGCAGAACAAATCGAGGTTATCTAAATGGATTATCAAGTTCTTACCGTTGGTAACCCGAATAGTGGTAAAACAACACTGTTCAACGCACTGACTGGTGCTAAGCAGCACGTTGGTAACTGGGTTGGTGTCACTGTTGAAAAGAAGACGGGTTTATACTCGCACGCTGGTGATCAGTTTCAACTAACGGATTTACCGGGTATCTACGCACTAGACAGTGGTAATGATGCGAACAGCATCGATGAGTCTATCGCGTCTCGCGCTGTTTTAACTCACCCAGCAGATGTGATCATCAATGTTGTCGACGCTAACTGTCTAGAACGAAGCTTATATATGACATTACAGCTGCGTGAGTTGGGTCGTCCAATGATCGTTGTGTTGAACAAAATGGATGTATTAAAGCGCGAACGTCAGGTGATTAACCTTAAAGCACTAGAGAAAGAGCTAGGTTGCCCAGTTCTAAGCTTGTCTGCAAACGATAAAGGTCAAGTGGTTCGCTTTAAAGAGCGTCTGCATAAACTGCTTGTGCAAGGTGTGAGCCTTGACCCTATCTCTATTGATTACGATGCCGCGTTAGAAGCTCTTATCCCTTCTGTTGAGTCACTATTTGATGATGCTGACGTATCTCACCGAGCGCTAGCGATTCGTGCTTTAGAAAATGATTACTTGGTATTGAATGGTTTAGCCCCACAAACTCGCACTCAAATTGATAGCGTGCGTCTTGGTGCCGATTTCGATATTGACCTTGCTGTTGCTGACGCTAAATACACTTTCTTACATGACCTTTGTAAACGTGTTCGTCGCAGCGAAGGCAAACTAAGCCGTAACTTTACAGAGAAAGCAGACCAATTCATTTTGAACAAATGGGTCGGTATTCCTTTCTTCTTCGTCATCATGTACCTAATGTTCATGTTCTCTATCAATATCGGTAGTGCGTTTATCGACTTCTTCGATATTGGTGTTGGGGCAATATTAGTTGATGGTGGACACCACTTATTAGATGGCCATTTACCGGTTTGGTTAGTCACTGTGCTTGCTGATGGTATTGGCGGTGGTATCCAAACAGTTGCGACCTTTATTCCTGTTATCGCAGCGCTTTACCTATTCTTAGCGGTACTAGAAAGCTCAGGCTATATGGCTCGTGCTGCATTCGTACTTGATAAAGTGATGCAGAAGATTGGTTTACCGGGTAAAGCGTTTGTCCCACTTGTACTGGGCTTTGGTTGTAACGTGCCTTCAATCATGGCAACTCGTACTCTTGACCAAGAGCGTGAACGTAAACTGGCAGCATCAATGGCACCGTTTATGTCATGTGGGGCTCGTTTGCCGGTATACGCACTGTTCGCAGCGGCGTTCTTTCCTGGTGCAGGACAAAACGTAGTATTCGCTCTGTACATCATGGGTATCGTTGCTTCTGTGTTTACGGGCCTTTTCCTGAAAAACACGATCTACCCAGGTAGCAGCGATAGCTTAGTGATGGAAATGCCAGATTACGAATTGCCGACAGTGCAAAACGTAATGCTGAAAACTTGGCAGAAGCTGAAGCGTTTCGTACTTGGTGCAGGTAAAACAATCGTGATGGTTGTGGCTATTCTTAGCTTCCTAAACTCTCTAGGTATGGACGGTAGCTTTGGTAACGAAGACAGCGAAAATTCAGTACTGTCTAAAGCGGCTCAAGTTGTAACACCTGTATTTCAACCGATTGGTATCACTGAAGAGAACTGGCCTGCAACGGTTGGTATCATCACGGGTATTTTCGCTAAAGAAGCTGTTGTTGGTACATTAAATAGCCTATACACAACGCCTTCTGATGAAGAAGCGGCTGAGTTTGACTTAGCAGCAAGCCTTCAAGAAGCGGTAATGACGATCCCTGAAAACCTAGCCGGATTGAGCTACTCAGATCCATTAGGTATTGAAGTTGGCGACTTGTCTGACTCTAATTCTGTAGCAGCTGACCAAGAAGTCGATACCTCTATCTTTGGTAACTTGAAAGACAAGTTTGTATCTGGTCATGCGGCATTCGCTTACTTGATTCTTATCCTGCTTTACACGCCTTGTGTGGCCGCGATGGGTGCTTATGTTCGTGAATTTGGTCAGACGTTTGCACGCTTCATCGCGGTTTGGACGATGGCTCTTGGTTACTTTGGTGCGACTTTCTACTACCAAGCGGCAAACTTTGCTGCGCATCCTGTGACAAGTGCAGTATGGATGGTGGCGATTGCTGGTGGTTTTGTGGTGACGTATCGCGTCTTCAAGAAAGTGGGCAGTAAGCAGAAAGCACTAGAGGTGCAAGTAGTATGATTTTAACTGAACTTCATCAATACATTGATAGCCACGGCGTTGCGGCTCGTAAAGAGCTCGCTGCAAAGTTTGGCATGAGTGAAGATGGCGTCGATGCGATGCTGAGTGTTTGGGTCAAGAAAGGGAAAGTTTCTCGCTTGGTCGATACGAATAAGCATGGTCATACAACGCGTATTCGCTACACCATCAGCAAACAAGATGGTTTGTCGCTTAACGTGATGATGTAGTTCGGTCTTCAGACTCTCGTTGAAAAAGGCGAGATTAGAAAATGACAAAGCCGCTTATCTAAGATGAGCGGCTTTTTGTTATGTGTCTTTTCTGAAGTGTTTTGCTTTAAAGCTCAATGAGATGAACTCGAATTATGCTTTCTTGAAGATAGAGCTCAGTGACAGAACGTTTTGGATACGAGTCAGGATAGCGGCTTGATCTTCTTCACTGCGCTGTTCGCCTTTTGTATTACCCCATACTGGGCCGGGCCAAGCAATGTCGTCTTTGAAGCGTGCAATATGGTGGATGTGCAGTTGTGGCACCATATTACCCAGCGCACCAAGGTTCAATTTGTCTGGTTGGAACGTTGCTTCTAATGCTTGGCTTACCGCCTGAGATTCATGTAGGAACTGCTGTTGCTCTTTCATTGGTAAGTGGTGCAACTCTTTTAGGTTGGCACGTTTTGGTACCAAGATAACCCAAGGCACTGCGTTATCTTTGTGTAGCAGGGCTAAGCTCAGTGGAAATTCGCCGATAAGTGTGGTGTCTTTCGCAAGTTGCGGGTGAAGTTCGAAGCTCATGATCTTTCCAATTAATTGTTTTACATGAGTATAAGGTCGGAGTTTGAATGTGGCTAGGGCTTACGTTCTCAATAAGCAGATTCCCTATCACGTTCGTCCCTCACTGTAGGGAATGATGGTGAGAAGAGGGATAACGATTTGGTGTGGTTTGATGGCGCATCATTGATGTTGTCTTGGATTCACTACACCTATTCTCGTCATCTCCTAGAGCGACGAATGAGCGTAATAGGAGATCTCTTGCTGTGTAGGTTAGCTAATCGCTTAAATAATCGAGTAAACAAACCTCCAGACAAAAAAAAGGTTGACGCTTTCACGTCAACCTTTCTAATTTTCT